>BDTI01000105.1 GCA_002923215.1 archaeon BMS3Abin16
ACAATATAGAGCGCAAAGAAACTTACCGTGATCGGAATCAAGATCGTGTAAAACAGATTTATCAAACCAGAAATCGTTGTGCCAAGATCCTTACCATGCATAGAACCAGAACCCACATTGAGTTCTACCCCATGACAGGCTTTATCAGCACACGCCTTCGCCGCATTAACCGGGTTTGTGGATGATTCCGGGTTGTCCAGGGAGAGTATGTCATGGCCTCCGTGACAGTCCCGGCAGGTAGCTGCTTTCTCGACTCCAAATTGCACTGCCTTGCCATGGTGTGTGTTCTGGTAGGTTGCAAAGGCGTTTGCCATCCCGTATTTATCTGCCAGCTCCTGACTTGCATGGCATTTATCGCTTCCGCATGCTTCGATCTCCCACCCCTTAGGCATCTCTTTTGTAGGTCTTATGTCATGCCTATTGTGGCAATCGCGGCATGTTGCGGCATCAAGGTTTCCTTTCTTTAACGACTCTGCATGGATGCTTTTACTATAGTCCATGGAAACATTTCCCTTGCCATGGCACTCTTCGCGCGTGCAGAGCCCAGCCTGCTCAATAACCTCCTCCCGTGTCACATCACCGGCTGGCCGATGGCACGCCTCACAATCCACGCCTTTCTCCTTGTGTATGCTCATGTCCCATAAATGCACAGGCTCCGTGACCTGCATCAACCGTGCAACATCAGGGATATCTGTCCGGGTTAGATTGGAATGACAGTCATAACAGGCGCTCTTTGAATCTATCATGCCCTTTAACCCCAGAGTTTCAAGCTCAACCTCTGATGCAGAAACAAGGGCCACACTGGAAAAAACAAACAAAATTAAGATGACCAGTAGTATTTTTTTCATTTTTCACCTGCCTCCTTTAAGAATCTTGAGTCTTCTTCGATGAAACCCTTCGTGAGGAGAGCCGCGCCCCTGTAAAAATCGCTGTTTGTGGAATCGAGGATCTTGTCACAAAATTGAGGTGCCCAATTGCCGAGATGAGTCTCCATAAAATCCCTCTGTTTGGCCAGGAACGCCCCTGCTTTTTTCTCCCCTGATTTTTTAAGGGCTGCGACTGTCTTTTTGCATAGGAAAAACATGAACTCGAACTCGGTCGCAATGTGGTCGTCCGGCTCCTGGTAGAGCTTCTCTACTTGGAGGCCCTCTTCGAGATATTCCTTTCGTACCGCAACAGCGGCATCGCCCATCAAAGTCTTCCCTCCTTTGTACAGGGATTCATAGGGGGGTACAGCCATCTTTCCCATGAGAAAAAGCCTTGCAAATTCAGCATGGAGCTCGTCAAGGTCTCTTGTGTTTTTGATTTCCCTGCTGGCCTCTGCCATCTTTTCCACGCCTTCTTTGACATCTTCATTTTCGCTTAGATCTTTAAGAACTCCATTGGACAGCGATTTTAGAACCTTCATCGTAGGCTCATTTGCAAAGATGTTTCTGAGCATGTTGTACACATGCATGCGCGCCTCAGTCATTTCGAGCAGTTCATTCATTTTTGAGCACTCCTTTAAAATAAAAAAAATAGTAGGGGATGTTTCCCTACTAGATTGTGGCAAAGGTAGGCTTTTCCACTGCCACTATTCTTGCCTGAATGTCCAAATAGCCAGGGAACCCGAAGATCGGGGTGAGAAGGTTCGGGTCGACGAATTCATTCACGTTTGCAGTGTAGTCCCTCTGCTGGTAGGTCGTGCCCACACCTGGGCTGAAACGCCCACCGGCTCCGAAAGGCAGTTTCAAGACGCCGGGACGGATGGTATGCGTTACGAGCACCACGTTTTTCTGGGTCTTGCCGAGCATGTTTTCGATTGTGACCACATCGCCGGTCACTACACCATATGCCTTGGCATCATCCGGGTTCATGGAGCATGTTGCTACGCAGTAGGTGCCCCGCCTGAACCTCTTATTGACAACCTTTATCTCGCCTTTGGGCATTTCTGAGCCGTCGTTGCCCACTGTCACCCACTCTGCGACCTCTGCCTCGAATTCTCTGTTCAGCGGCCACCATGTGGAATCACAGGGTGTCTCCCCCTGCTGCGGGTTGGCATAAGTGGCTGTCATCCCTTGGTGTACTCTGGCTGTGATTACCTGGAACGGATATTTTTCTGTCGTCGCCGCATAGGTCGGATTTGCAGGGTTATATGGCGGCTCGTACCAGAAGAAGGTGGTCGGATATTCATCCCACACATCTCCAGTGTATTTCTCGAGAAGCTCGAAGCCGTACGGCCGTGGCCCGCCTTTTATCTTCTCGTTCTCTTCCTCAAGCTTGCTCCAGACAAACTCTATCTTGCCTGAACCAGTCTTGACCGCCTGCTTGTATCTCCTCCATGCCATTGGCCAGACCGCTACGCCCTGGTTCTTTCTCAGCCAGTCCATGGTTATAGGCTCGCCATGAATAACCTTCTTCTCGTCGTCTATTGTTACCCTGCCTGCTTCAAGAGAGTCAGGGGTTCCAAGCAGCTTATATCCTTCCGGAAGGTTTGGATAGGGCAGTGGCTCGCCCACGTTTTTGACGCCAGGAGTCGGCTCCATTACTTCGTTCCAGAAGATATCGTCATGGGTGTATTTCAGCCAGAACTCGTTGGGGTCTATATCTGTGTCACCGTGCTCATAGAGTGCCTTTGTGATGGCGTTCATGATCTCCACCTGCGTCTTTGACTCGCCGAGCGGTTTTATCACAGGCTCCCTCATGACAGCCACAGGGGCGCTCGGATATATGTCCGCAATCCCGTAGCGCTCGAAGTAGTGTGCCGCAGGCAGGATAACATCTGCATACAGAGCATTTTCAAGGAGCAGAGAATCTATAGAGACTGCAAGCTCCAGTTTATACTCCCCTGTTTCCGGATCCCTTGCAGCATACATCTCCTGCCACTTCCAGGTCGCGCTTCCGGTTATTACTGTATTACCGCCTATCTCAAAGCGCGCCTTTATAGGATACTTATAGCCTTTGAAGGGCCCGTATTTTATCTCAATACCTTCAAGTATCCTCCTCGGATGATCTCCTACGACATCGTACCAGCCCGCAGGCCAGTCGCTCATCTCATCCATATGGAGCTCCTTCTGCTTGCCGGTGACAGGCTTGCCGTTAACAGTTCTCGTCACTTCTCTGCCGTTGAAGAAGCCGCCTCCGGCATTGCCGCCCTTGCTTATCCTCACCTGGTTGCAGTCAATCGTTCCTCCAGGAGCCTCGAAGTTACCCATGACAACGTTTATTGCTGTGCCGAGCATCGAGGCGATGTAGCCTGCATAGCGGTGCCCGACTCCGTTCATGCCCCAGCAGATAGCGCCGGGCTTTGTCGTGCCTATGATCTCTGCGATCTCCACTATCTTGTCCTTAGACAAGGTGGTCTTGTCAGCAGCCCACTCCATGGTGAAGTACTTCATGCCGTTGCTTGAATCTGTTTTATCCCAGTAGGACTTAAAGGCACTCGTGAACTCCTCAACGCCAGTGCAGTATTCATCTATGAATGCCTTGTCCTCATATCCCTTTTCAAGTATGTGCCTCAGGATGGCAGCCAGGAAATGGTTGTCTGTGCCCGGCAGAATCGGCACCCACATGCCGCCGTTTGCCGTTGCCTGGGCAGCTGTAGTGCACATCGCCGGGTCAACAACGATAACCTTGCAACCCTTTATCTGTGCAGTGACCGTTCCCCTGCTCTCATAGTGTATCCTTGTTGCAGTAAAGGGATTCCAGCCCACGTACATGATGTACTTCGGCAGAGGTAGGTCGTCATAGCCCATCTCCTTCAGGCTCCCATCGGACTGCCTTACTAGGGTTGGCCTCATCAGATCAGGCTCCCACCTCTTACCGTCGATAAAGACCCTTGGCCCGAACCGTCTCGGTGTGTCACATATGCTTCCGTGCTCAGTTATGTGGGGTGCTCCCATGCCGCGGCCCATCCGATAATATGGGGGTGTGTCTGTCATGTCGCCTGTGTCAACGATGATGGACTCGCCGCCGTGCTTCTTCTTTATATCTACAATCTTTGTGGCTATGTGGTCGAGGGCTTCGTCCCAGCTTACGCGCTTGAACTTTCCTTCACCGCGCGCTCCCACACGCATCATCGGATACTTTATCCTGCCCAATGAATATGCGAGACCGGCGCCTAAAGGTCCTTTGCCGCACATCTTGCCGTGGTTATAGGGGTCTGCATAGTTGCCGTATATCTTCTCAACCTTTCCGTCCTTTGTCCATACTTCCAGGCCGCACTCGCTCGGGCAGTATGAATCATAGGTGTACTTTACATCGTACCCTGAAAACTTATCCTCCAGCTCCTGTTCCTCACCTGACTGTAGATCAAGGTTCACCTTGTCTGTTAAGGCACTCAGGCTCTGGGCTCCAAATGCAGCGGCCGCGGCTGTCGCAGCCGATAGTTTTACAAAATTTCGTCTTGAAATCTTCATCTTCATCACCTCTCATCTACTCCGCTGACATCCAGCAGCTTTGCTCTGTTATCCATAATATAGTAGGTATTCGGTTTTGTGCCGAACCCTTCTCTTAGCACCTCGGTTTCGTTTTCAGCTAGAAGTCTGGATATCTCGCTGTTCGGGTCGTTCATGTCACCGAAGTACCTCGCATGGCCTATGCAGTTTCTTACACATGCCGGTTCTTCCAGGCCTTCTGCAATCCTGTGGGCGCAGTATGTGCACTTGTCCGCCACCATTGTTGAAGGATTTATAAACCTGGCATCATAGGGGCAAGCCTTGACGCAGTAGCCGCATCCTATGCAAAGTTTCTCGTTCACAAGGACGAGCCCATCGTCACGCTTATATGTCGCACCTGGTGTCGGGCATGCCTTGACGCATGGCGGGTTGTCGCAGTGGTTGCAGAGCACTGGGAGGAAAAATCTATGGTTATTGGGATATTCTCCTGTATCAATTATGCCCACTCTCGCCCTGTTGACTCCCATTGGCATCTTGTTTTCCATCCTGCAGCTTGACTGACAGCCGTAGCAGGCTACGCATTTCCTCAAATCGATAACAAATCCGTATTTTTTGACCATTCTTAGCACCTCACTCGTATAGCTCTCCTGCCGCTTTTGGGGTGGAACTGTACCATGCCCGTGGACCCCATCTATGGCAGTGCCTACATGTCTTCTTGTCCACGTCTCTGCCGCTGTTTTCCGGCATCATGGATGTGCCTACACCTTCACTATCGACTTGCACCCAGCCCAGGGGCTTATATGGGTTCAGATGACAGTATTCACAGTAGACTCCTGCCGCGGCATGGACGTTATGGTAGTTCGTTGGATTGTAGCGTTCCTTCAAACTTATCGTACCTGTAGCAACTCCTGCTATCAGTAGAACGCTCACCAGCCCAAGCGCAAAGGCCAACTTTCCTTTTTTGCCTGATTTTCTTATTCTCTCAAGCATCACTTACACCTCCTATTTTCGATGATCTCTTTTTTTCTTCCATCTTTCTCATACCTCCAGGTTTCTTTTGAGTATGTGTGAGGCGGTGGTTGAGAAAACGGCGAGATGATCCCAGTAAGTACCAATCTTTACCTTTATAGAGGGGAGGTAAGAAAAGGAGGTACCATTGTGAGAGAGGTCATACTACATACCGAAATCTCGCCGCCTCACTCTCACCTCCATTTTTGTTGTAAAAGGTGAGTATAAACTGATTGTTGACCGATTATTTGTCTCTCTTACCACGTACACCACTTATTCCTGATTATATCGAATTGAATCGATAAAGCCTGTTATGATTAATTGTATATAAATATTTCGTTATAATCAATTTGAGTTGATTTCTTAGTTCCATAAGTTTCAGGCACATATCTCCAGATTTTCTATCTATTGTTGAGTATAATGTGGGGCGTTTCTGAGGTCAGCGGCAAGACGATCCATCAGTACCAACCATTACCCATATAGAGGGGAGGTAAGAAAAGGAGGCACTGTTTGCGAGAGAGGTCATGCTGTGCTGCTGAAACTCTTAACGCCCCACATCTCACCTTCCTTTTCTTTCTTAAGGGTCGGTGAGTATGAATCAATCGTTGACACAGAGTCCATCATTTTTACATCCTATCTTATCTATTCGTTAATATCGAATCAAATCGATAATACCATGTTAAATATATAAAGATTTCGCCCACAACCGGATTGTCGAATAAATCGCTTATAGCCAGCTTAATCTCAAGAAGCGGCGCGTAAGAAAAGATCACGCATAGAGGCAGGATATGGGAACAAGACAGGGCCATAATATTGGCGAGATGTGGAGGGATGTCAAAGCATAATATTCTGCAGTATATTAAACAAATAACCGGTGAATATGATTGCAATTGTTGTCACGCCAAAGAATATCAAAATAAGCTTTAATTTCATGGCTCTTCTCAGCATCACGGCTTCAGGTAAGCTCAAGGCCGCTGTGGCCATCATAAACGCTAGAGCCGTGCCCAGTGGAACTCCTTTTTGAAATAACACCGCGGCAATCGGAACAATGGCGGCGCAGCTCCCGTATATTGGAACGCCGAGTAAGGTTGCGATGGGCACGGCAAAGACACCACCTTTATTGATTATCCCCTGGATAACCGTGTCAGGAACATAATTATGGATCACTGCCCCGATCCCCACACCCACAAGTATCCAGAGCCAGAGTTTTCTGACAATAGAAACAGCTTCATCAAGCCCGAATGATAAGCGTTCTCGCACCGCTCCATATTTCACTTCTTCCGCCACCTTCGCGTTTGAGGATACCAAATCCTCGACAAGATGTCTTTCAAGCTTCATGCGGCCTAACACCAATCCTGAGAGAACACCGATTAAAACGCCGCTGAATACATAGGCCAGTGCGATTTTCCAGCCGAAAAACCCGAACATCAGAATCACCAGGTATTCGTTTACCAGAGGTGAGGTTATAAGGAAGGAAAAGGTAACTCCCAGGGGCACGCCAGCTTCAAGAAACCCCAGAAAGATGGGAATAGACGAGCAGGAACAAAAAGGCGTCGCCGCCCCGAACATTGACGCCATAACATTCCCAAGGCCTTTTTTCTTATCGCTAAGCCAGCTTTTAATCCTTTCCTGGGATATGTATGTTCTCAGAAATCCGATTGCAAAGATCATCACAAAGAGCAGGAGGAGGATTTTCACGGTGTCATAGACGAAAAAGTTGATGGCCTGGGCTGACTTTAAAGAAGAATCAAGACCAACAAGGGTGTACAAAATCCAGTTTACTGTTATCTGCAGCACGGCCCGTCCTCAGAAGCGTCGCAGCTTTCTTTTTCCTTGGCCTTTTTCTCAAGCTTTTCATCAAGCCGGTCCAGCAGTTTTACGAAAAATCCTTTTTTCTCTTGAGCCATAAGCTTCACGCCCGAATCATTTCTGTTTTTTGTAGTGGTGTGAAAGAGGGTGGTAGGCGGATTTGTAAGGGAAAATCTGCCTACATCATATCAAGTTTTATTGATATATAAAGTTAACTATACATTTAAAAAAGAACTCATCATAACTTTTCGTGAAAAACTCATCTACCATTGAATGTAACTCTTGATTTTTCAATTCCATCTTCACACCATCCCTGTCTTTTACAGCTCCATCTATTGTTGAATATATGGTGTAGGGCATTATTCAGGCCGGCGGCAAGAGGATTTACCACTATCGACCTTAAGGAGGGGAGAACGGGAGGGTACTGTTGCGAGAGAGGTCGTGCTGTGCTGCTGAAACTATTAACGCCTCACATCCCCCCACACCTGTTCTTTCTACGGTGAGGCGAGCATTAATCGGGATTCTTTTTGAGTGTATTTTCATGGACATATTCTGCTCTGTTTACCGTGTTTACTCCTACTTTTGCATATGCCGGGCAGAAGCCGGTAAGACCTGTAACAACAAAATATATGGCTTGGATTCCGACCACAAGCAGTATCAACTTACTAAGCCCGCCCTGAAGAAAAACCAGTGTAATTAGAGTTATTCCTGCTATTACTCTTACCAACCTACCCCACACACCTAAATTCTTTTCTAACCCACTTACTGTTTCATCCTCTTCATCAAAGCTAAAACTATTCGAGCATGAGATTGTATAATGGAGAGAAGAAAGTATTATGGACGAAGAGTTGAAAGGTCGTGTACCTCCTGATATCTTAAGTTTTTTCATCTCCATGCCCCTGATTATTCTATCTGATTACATTGAATTAAATTGATAATATCATGTTAAATATATAAAGATTTCGCCAGGATCAAGACACCGTCATAATCCCCCGACACAGAGGTTAAACTCAATGCCATGAACAGCACATCCCTAACCCATCGTTTGGTTACTTTGCACCTGCCCCCTCTTAGGTCAAAAAGACAATCATCACACCCCCGCATTCTTATGCAGCTTCATAGAACATGCCGAGCAGCCAAGCTCTTTTCTCTTTTAATTCTCTTTGGATCTCTTTACGAGTGCATTCCAATCCACATTAAGGTACTTTTGCTCTTTAGTAGAAATGACCTCCTTTGTAATACTGCCAACCCCGCCATATGCATCAGTCCCTCCAAAGATCAATATCCCCCCATCCCACCACATATTGAGGGAACTCCACAGTCGTTACAATATATGTCTAAATTATATTCAAGACCAGCTAAAAGAGCCTCGTTCATATCATAATAATTACTGTTAGCAACAACGACTAACATGTCTTTCTGTTGCTAGGCCTTGATGCCTCCTGCCAGAAGCTCCATTATGTGCGCCTCTTCATCTTTGTCTGAATTGCATGAGTACACAAGGCATAAAAGCTGTAGCAAAAATGAATAGTACTGAAAATCCTACAACAGTTTTAACTCGCAGCTTTATTCGGACAAGGGCGCTATGCAAGGATGCCCTCATTGAAAGACGAGATCACAGAGAGCATAATATCAAGGGTCTTGGAACTTTTAAGAGAGTAATATGTCCACCTTGCCTCATACCTCATGTCTACAAGATCAGCATCTACAAGGGCCTTAAGGTGATATGATGCTGTAGACTGTTTTATATCCAGACCTTCCATAACCTCGCAGACACACATATCGCCGAAGTTATTAAGGAGGACTATTATACTTAGTCTAATCGGGTGTGCGAGCAACTCAATTTTCTTGGAAACATTTTCTGTTTCCTCTAGAAAGTTTGAATTCTTTATTTCCTGTACACGAGATTTGTCACACATATCAGTTGCCTCTTCTTTTTTTTAAAACGAATCTATATTATCAACTTGAATTGTTAAAACAGTTATTATTTTATTTAAACCTATCGTATTCCATTAGCCCTTTTGGTCTGGAAACGACTTGTCCACACCTGTTTTACATGGTTTTCATGATTTCAACGCCTTGTTTCATTCTATGACCCGGTGGTGGTTAGGCGCTATGCAAAGAGTTTTTATGCATGGTTTTAGCAATTATACTCAAACACTCAAGCATGCGAAAGAGACGGGGAAATGAAAACAGAAGCCATCCTTAAACTTATGGAAGAAACCTTCGGCGAGGTGTGGGCGGCCAGCTTCTACGGTTCACAGGTCTGTGGGTATGCAACACGTGACAGTGACTACGATGTGCTTGTCGTGTTTGACGATTACGGACCGGGTGTGAAATACACCTATGTTGACGCGGGAGCGGAACTCGCTTTTCTCGGAGTGAGCCGCAGGGTGCTGGAAGATGACGCCCGGGATTCAGCATACGGCGGGTTCATTGCAGACCGACTGATAAATCCATTGCAGCCAATCCTAAACAACACTTACATTCGAAGTCAGGAGATTGAGCGTAAAAAGACAATCATTGCCTGGGAGACAGAGAAACTAGTCTACCGATATAAGGAAAAATCCGTGTATCTCGACATAAACCTGCTCTACTATCCCTATAAAAAATGGCGTAAAATCGCAGGCGTCTATCACCCCTATAAATACAGTATTGAAAATGTGCTTCGATCTGATCTGAGGGGAAAAAACCTAAAGGCGCTGCTTCCAGGCTTTCAAAAGGCAATAGTGGAGCTGGGAATCCTTACTGAAACCTATCCTGGCTGGTATCGCCCGGGAGAAGAGTACGTCAAAAAAACCTTGAGCCACACTCTGAAACCTGGGCTTGAGCGTGCGAAGATAGTTGAACGTGAAATTGAAGGTGTGGTCGCGCGATATCTCACACACAGTAGGGCGGGCGACTCAGACCGTGACCTGATTATAAAAGAAGTTCTGAGCAAGGTGAAGCGCGAGGTCCGCCAGATAGGGGAGAAAAAAACCAGATCAGCGCTTATCGACCCAAAACGGTTTTTAATCAAGCCGTAAATAGGACTGATGGCTATTATGAACAACAGATCCATTGCAAAAAAAGTTGTAACCGCGCTTGTTATGCTCGGCGTTCTCGCAGTTCTCATAATCAGCGTGGACTGGCAGCAGGCCTACACCGTGATACAGCAGGCAAATCCTATTTTCATCGCGGCCGCGCTTGCAGTTGCCCTGGCGCGCTTTATCATCTGGAGTGTGAAATGGCGCAGAACGATTTCACCTCTTGCCACTATATCGCTTTCCAAGGTTTTTCCAGTGCTAATGACAGGAGTGTTTTTAAACCAGATAACACCTGGACGTGACACGGGTGGAGAACCTGTGCGCGCATATTATCTTGGCAGATACACGGGTCTTAAAAAACGCCAGGCACTTGCTACAATAGTTGTTGACAAGAGCGGGAACTACATTGCAATCGGCTCCTTCATCGGATTTGCTATACTCTTTATCACACTCTACATGGATGTGGCATCGTCAATCAAAGTTCTCTTTGAAGCTGTGCTCATATTGTTCTTGCTCGCTGTTGTTTCAGCGGTGTATGTGAAGAAAAACCTGGAGATGCCCTTTCTGTCTGCGAAGATACTGCGGCGGATATATTTCTTCGGACCTTTGAAAACGATCAGAGGCAAGTTCCAATCATACGCTGTGTTCGAAGACTATGTAATGGAGCGTGTGACAGAGTTTATCACAACCCTTAGAGAGCTTCTGTCTGAGAAGAAAAACGTGCGTGACAACATGCTTCTGTCATTTCTCATCTGGCTTATGGTTTTTGTTAAGACCTGGCTCATCTTTCTGGCTTTCGGCGATGAGGTGAGCTTTTTTATGGTTATCGCTGTTGAATCCATATCTATCCTGCTGGGTATCATCAGTTTTCTGCCCGGCGGCGTGGGCGCAACTGAGATTACGATGATCACACTTTTTCGCTCGGCAGGGATAAACACTGAGGTTGCGACAGCTGTAACCATTGTGAGCAGGGGAATGTACTATGCTTTTTCAATGGGACTCGGTTATCTCTCGTTTCTATATCTCAAGCTGCGACCCGAAAACCCGGCTTTGTAACAATCCCGCGCTGCGTCTTCTCCAGAAACCATTATAACGTTATGTTTACAACACTGTTTAGAAGAATTATGTCAAAAACACCTATCGATATACGCAGGATGCTGCCTAACACTAACTGCGGGGAATGCGGCCTTCCGAGCTGCATGGCCTTTGCCGTGAAGTTTCTGAAGGGGGATGTGCGAGCCGGCGACTGCCCGCCACTTTCAAAGCCAGCTTATATTGGCAAGCGAATCGCGCTTAAAGAGCTTGAAGCAACTATTCAGGACACAACAGCAACAAGGCTTGTGATACGCGGCGATCTCTGCACTGGCTGCGGAAACTGCGTGGTTGCCTGCCCGCTCAACGTAAGTGTAAGCCAGGATGTGGCCGGCGGCAAAGGCCCGCTCACAAAAGACGTGATCATGAATGTGAAAGACGGCATCATATCGGTTTTAAACACAGACCTCTGCCGCAGAAACGAAAGCGACATGGAATCCGAGCCCTGCCGAATATGCATCGACGTCTGCCCCATAAAAGGAGCAATAGACTTTATTTAATCGTTATTTGTCGGTCCATTTGCACTGATTACTTACACAAGCACATTCTTTGAATGAAGTTTCATTGATCCCGATTTTATCCATATACTCGCCATAAATATTAACATCAGCTGATCTTAGGTAAAAATCCAATTTTTTGGTATTGCAATAAAATGTATCTGAAATCAGGACACTTTCAGTAACACAATCAGTGTTCACTTCACAGTAAATTAACTTATTATCAGTTTCAAATTCATTATTATGTGGATAAAAAATCCTACTAAATATCAAGGATACCAGAATTAAAAACAATATGATTAATACTTTTTTCGTTTTACTCATCATATTAACAACTTCAACATTTATCCATCCTTTCCCCTTATCTTTATTCTACTTGAATGATGGATGATAAATTTATTTGAGCGTGATTTCAAAGGCGACCGCAGGATATTCAAGTCCGAAGTTCGTGAGCACCTGCGGATGCAGCTCGCCGAAGTATCCGACTCCCACGACTTGGGCGCAGCGGCCTGGGATGAAACTTGGATGCTCGAAAGATTCTATTTTGCCTTCGATACTAAGGTCACGCAGAACAGCGTTGAAAATAGATTTAATCTCTGAAAAATTCGCTTTACCGTGGACGACGACCCCGGCGAGACGCCACACACTTCTTGCGCCAGTCTCCACATCAGGGTCAAGTTTGAGCACGTCACCTGCCTCGAAGATCCGCTGCGGAAGCTCACGGTGCCTGTTGATATAAAGCACCTCAAGCAGGCTCGGCAGCAGATGAGTTCTGATAATCGTGTGTTCAATGCTTATCGGGTTTTGAAGCTTCACCGCGCTGTCACATGTGCACATCCGCTCATTGTTTACAGCCTCGTTTGTAAGCATAAGCGTCATCACCTCTGTAAAGCCAAGCCCAAGCATCGCCCTCCTCGCCTTTCGCACAACAGACTCCGCAGGCAGCCGCCGCCCAGTTGTTGACAAAGCAGGTAGCTCTGTTTCAAATCTGTCATAACCATATCCGATTGCCACATCTTCAACAAGGTCGATGTCATGGAGTATGTCAGAGCGATAAGCTGGGACTGAAACCCGGAGTCCATCTCCCTCTTTCACAGCACCGTAGCCTGTTTTCTCCAGGCACAATTTCACCTCTTCTGGTGTGAGATTGAGTCCTAGCATCCGATTCGTGTAGTCCACAGACAGCCTGCGCTCGATGGGTTTGAGATTAGGGGTTATAACATTTTTATCCGGATATTTCACAGTTACAGTTGAAAGCGTCCATTTGTGTTCTGCGAAAGCAGCGGTGAGAATATTCATGGCGTATCGCACCGCCCGCGCGTCGGTTCCAGTCATCTCCACAAAGATATCGGTTGTGTCCACAGTGAGCTTTGTGAGCTCGCCGTTAATGATCGGCGGCATAGAAAGCACATTACCCTTTGAATCCAGGATCACAGGGTATTTGTCAAAGCCTGAGATAATGCCTGCGTACTCCACTCCCTTCGGATGTTTTTCAAGTATCCTGCTAAGACTCATTTCCTGGCCTGGCATTCCCAGCGGCTCGAAGCCTATCTCCTCAGGAGCTGCTGCTCTGTATGTGTAGGGCGGCGTTATCTTTGCAGAGTCATGCACGCCGATAGCAACTTTTTTACGGTCCCGCCCAAGAGCCCAGTGCAGGTCTTCCTGAATCTCCATAAGTCCTTTGAGCAGATCCTCATTAAGTCTAACCTCTTTCACAACCAGGCACTCGATGTATCTGCGGATGGGAAGGATAGATGGGTCCACAGTGACTTCAGCGGTCGCTGGATTCAGGCTGTAAGTTTGGAGCCCCGGCGTGATTCTGAGAAAAGACCTTAGCGCCCGCGCTGTCCCCTCAACTGAGAGCAGGTCCGGGCGGTCAGGGAAAAACTCTACTGTAATCGTTTTTTCATCGGCAGATTCAACATCAGCGCCCATCTTTGTAATCGAGGATACAAGTCGTTCAACTCCTATCTCCTCGCCTATAAGCGCGTTTAATTCTTTTACGGAAAGTTCGATAACCGGCATAGTCTATCAAGGCTTATTATCATAGGAGGGTATATAAAAATTCCCGGCAAATTGATATTCAATTAAGGTGAGGTCTACATATGTTTGAGAAGGTCATGGAAAAAGCGCGGTTTCAAACGCCTCTCAATGATTTTGAACTGGTTGAGCAGGATATTGAACACAGGAGAGACCCGCTCACAGGCAAGTGGTCGCGAGTAAACATCCAGAGGTCCCAGCGGGTGAAGCAAGCAGAATCTGACGTTGATCTTTCAGCGCTTGTTGAAAAGTCACGGGTGAACTGTTTTTTCTGCCCAGAAAACATTGAAGCACACACGCCAAGGTTTAAGTCCGATCTCATCTATGGCGGCTTTATCACGCGGGGTGAGACAAGGCTTTTTCCAAACATGTTCCCCTTCGCTCGGTATCACGCTGTGGCAACGATTACACAAAATCACTTTCAGCGGACCGGTGAATTCACGCAAAGCCAGATCGAAGACACAATTTTCGCAAGCCTGGATTTATGCAATGCAGTTTATGCTAAAGACTCTGCTGCTAAGTATGTTACTTTCAACTGGAACCACCTTTTCCCCTCCGGCGCAAGCATAATTCATCCTCACATGCAGATAACCCTGGAATCCCGGCCCACATATATGACTGAAAAAGTGATGAATGCTTGCAAAGACTACCTTAGAAAAAACAACCGAAACTTCTGGACAGACATGGTAAGGGAGGAGAAAAAACTTGGCGAGCGATTCATAGTAGCAATGGATGGCATCAACTATCTGACCAGCTTCTCACCCTTCGGAAACAATGAAGTCATAATCATATTCGAAGATAAAACCGCATTCACAGATCTAGATAGAGGGGATGTTTCAAACCTGTCAAAAGGAGTAATAAAGCTACTTGGCGGCTACGAAAAACTAGGTGTGGAAAGCTTTAACCTCACCACCTATTCAGGGCCTATTGAGGGCAGTGCTCCGGGGATGAATCTGCACATGCGAATTGTAAGCCGCCCACAGCCTAAACCCTATTATACTTCTGACGTGGGGTTCATGGAGGGCCTGCACTTTGAACGGGTTGTGGAGACACTTCCTGAAGATGTTGCAGAGACTATGAAGAAACACTTTAAGTCAAATTGAGAGAACCCGCTTTTAGCTGACTGATTCTTCAAGCTCTTTAATCGCCCTCGCAGGGTCGCTGCTCTTTATCACATAGCTTCCTGATGCGAAGATGGTTGCGCCAGCCCTTCGTGCCAAGCGCGCATTCACGGGGTTCATCGCTCCATCTACTTCGATAGGTATCCATGGATTAATCTCTCTCAGCCGCCGAATCTTCGCCAGTGTTTCAGGGACAAATGGCGCTCCATATCTGCCTGGTTCAACCGTCAGAATCAAAACCGCATTGATCTCATTGAGATAGGGCAGAACTATGTCTAACTTGGTCTCAGGATTCAGCGCCAGTGTCACGGCCAACCCCTGCTCCCGCGCAAAGCGGATTGCTTCTCCAATGTCTTCAAGCGCTTCAACCTGCATAACCACAATATCTACTTTGCCCGCGTTACTCCTAACCCAACCTACCTGATCATCCACCATGAGATGAGCCTCATATTCAAAGGCGCCTGCTGGAACCTGGAAATCAAAGTCAAGCGAACTGTTGGAAACGAATTTTCCATCCATCACATCAAGCATAATCCGACGCGCCTTTCCCCGAACCTTCTCAAGCATAATGTCAAGCTCTTCCTGCGACTTCGCGATAACGCCTGGAACGATAAGCGGCTTCATGTTATGAGAAAACTCCTCTATAGTTTAATTGCTGCTTTCGTCGTTAATAACTTTTGCATCTCTCTCTGACACACACAGAAGATTATGTTCAACGTCTGTTAGCTCTTTAGAAAAAAGAGTAGCCGGTTACACAGGAGATCGAAGCCAAACGTGTTCCCTAAAAATTATGCAAGCACTTAAAAAAAGAAAAAGATTGGGGACAGACAGAATATCCCCAAATTATGTTGTGTTCTATTCCTGTTTTCTTCTGCGAAGCATCAGATAGCCGCCTACTGCGATTACAGCGGGCAAAGCTGCTGTCGGAAACTCAGGAATCTCCTGGCCATCTGGCGGCTGTTCATCAGACTGGCATTTCGGCGCCATCTTAACATTATATGTGCCTCTAGTTGGATTTTGGGTTACAGTTACTTCAAATCCCTGACATTCCAAAGGAATATCTTCTTCTCCCCAACTCCAGGTAGGATTCCAGTTCTGTCCAGTTTCAGTTGCATACTTTGAATTCCAATTAATGGTTCCAGCATACGCGTCTGAATAATCAAAGCCCCTCACTGACCATGTTCCATCGCCGTTTAAGTGTAGCTTGTAGTTCTGGTAATCTGCTACATCGGGAGCATACCATGATCCCCATGGTCCACCTGCTGCATAAGCATCATATGACGGAGGTACTACTGCAGTGTCAAAACCATTACAATTCCAAGCTCCTGTACTATAGAAACCCTGAACATATGCACAACCACCATCCTGTGCATATACATCAAAACCTCCCACAGCTTCTTTCCCATCTGGAGTTTCATATCTACCCGAAATCGAATTCCAAACAGTTCCAGGTCCCCCCGCTATGTAGTATGTTCCAGCTACAGCAGGGATTGTTCCAGTGTATCCACCGCTTCCATCAGCTGTTAAAGCCCCTTCAAAATACATTGTTGACGAGTCAATTGTGTTTGCGCTGACCTCTCCAGCTATTATAGCCAGCATAAATAATGCCAGTAACGCTATTTTTATTTTCATTGTATTATTCCTCCTTCCTATGTTTTGTAATTTTATATTGAACTACTTATATAAAGTGTTTATGAAAGCGTAATCGAGAAGATTGTTCTTGAACATAAGTCAATAATTAACGTTTAATTAGTGAAAAATCTCTTTCAACGGTTTTTTAGACAAAATAGCGACTGTTTAAGGTTTTTTCATGCACAGTGTGCACACTCTGCACAGCCATGTGGCAGTGCACACTCCGGCGAAG
>BDTI01000106.1 GCA_002923215.1 archaeon BMS3Abin16
TCATCTCTGCATCGCTTCTGGCAGGTGTGTCAGTGGCCTTTGCCGGAACAATCGGTTTTGTAGGACTCATCATACCCCATGTAACCCGTCTTCTAGTGGGCCCGGACCACCGAGTCCTCTTGCCGGCTTCAGCATTGATCGGCGCGATTTTTCTGCTTTCATCTGACATTCTGGCTAGAACACTTCTCGCGCCGGCGGAGATACCTGTGGGAGTGATAACCGCTTTTTTCGGCGCACCCTTCTTCATCTATCTGCTCAGAACACGGCGGAGGGGAATATGAAAATCGCTGCAAAAGACCTGGAAGTCTGCTACGGTGAAAACCTGATTCTCAAAGGCATAAGCCTTGCTCCAAGGGAGGGCTCCCTTCTCGGCGTAATCGGCCCAAACGGCTCAGGCAAGACCACACTTCTCAAAACGCTTTCAAATATTTTGAAGCCTAGATCCGGCGTTGTCTATCTGAATGGCTCTGAGATAGGGTCTCTCACAAGTAGGGAGACAGCAAGAAACCTCGCTGTTGTTCCCCAGGACACGGGCGTGGGATTTGATTTCACAGCCTATGAGCTTGTTCTCATGGGCCGGACACCTCATATCGGGCGGTTTGAAAAGGAAAGCCGGACTGATCGCAACATCGCTGCTGATGCCATGAGGCTTACCCACACGGAAGATTTAAAAGACCGTTTGGTCACCACCCTCAGCGGCGGTGAGCGGCAGAAGGTGGTGATTGCGAAGGCGCTATCGCAGGAGCCTAATGTGCTGCTACTCGACGAGCCCACAGCGAATCTGGATATTAAAAACCAGCTCGAGGTCATGGGGCTAATAAAAAACGCAGTTATAGGCAGGGGGATAACTGCGATTATGGCGATTCACGACATTAATCTCGCGGCCCGATACTGTGATGAAATGATGCTTCTTCGTCTGGGCGAAATCTATGCGTCAGGCCCTCCAAAAGCGGTTCTCACAAAAGAGAATATTAAGGCTGTTTTCGGAGTTGAATCCCTTGTTACCGATGGGCCGGAGGACGGCTCAGTCTATGTTATCCCGCTCTCCACATTAGAAAAAGAGGAGCAGACCAGCTAGGGCGCGATCTCTCTTCTCAGATTCACAACCTCGCCTATCACGATTATCGTTGGCGCCCGGATCTTTTCTTCTAAAACTTTGTTTACAATATCTTCAAGCGTTCCGGTTAGGACCTTTTCACTTTTTGTAGTGCCCTGCTGAATAACTGCAACAGGGGTTGTGGGAGAGCGCGTTTTCATGAGCTCACCTGTAATATGCTCCAGGTTTCCAAGCCCCATGAGAACTATGATTGTGTCAGATTCAACACGGCTCAGATCCACCTCTTTTCGCCCCTTGTGCGCTGCCCGATGACCGGTGATAATTGTAAAACTTGATGCCACGCGTCGGTCGGTTATCGGTATCCCTGCAGCCTCTGGAACTGCGATAGCAGAGGTCACACCCGGCACAACCTCAAATTCGATTCCATATCTTCTAAGTTCGCGCGCCTCTTCCCCGCCCCGGCCGAAGACAAAGGGATCCCCGCCTTTAAGCCGAACAACAATCTCACATTTAGCGGATTCATCTATTATTATCCGATTAATCTCCTCCTGAGCTATGATGTGGCGCCCAGGCTCTTTTCCCACGAATATGAGCTTGGCACCTTTTTTCGCGCCCTGCAGTATCTCTGGGTTCACCAGCCTGTCATAGATGAGAACATCTGCATCTTTTATGAGTCTCAGGGCCTTTAGCGTGAGAAGCTCAGGATCACCCGGTCCCGCGCCGACAATGTAGACTTTACCTCGAATTTTTCATCACCACAAAAAATCTTATTGCAGCCATCATTTTTAAAGACCCTCATTGAAAAACTATTTATCATGCATGCAAAAGAAGGGGGTGTTAACAAAAATGGAAACTGCTGATCTTTTCTCGGTGCTCAAAAGCCGTACAAGGCGGGAAATCCTTAAGACCCTTATGAAGCGGGAGATGCATATCTCAGGGATTGCGCGGGAGTTTGGTATATCCGTTGCCCAGGCGTCTAAGCACTGCAAGATTCTTGAGAGCCGGGGGCTGCTATCGAAGAAAACCTTTGGCAGGACGCAGGTTCTCAGGGCGCGTCCCGACGTGTTATATGGTCTCTTGGATTTTTTCGGTGACGAGTCAGTTGTCGAGGTTAAGCAGGGTGCAAGCATAATCGACGCGCTCACGCAGGTTGCAGGTGTGAAGGTTGAGAGGGCGGACGAGCGCGGTTTTGTTACAAGCATCGACGGCGAGGAAGGCTACTACATCTATGAGGTGAACGGCCGACTCCCGAACGTGCCCATGGAGAACTATCGTCTTGAAGAGGATTCAACGGTTGAGCTGAAAAAGATACTCCATGTTAAAAAGAAAAAGATGGAGATAAAGATAAAAAAGAAAGAAAGCTAACCCCCATCTCTAAAAACTCGGCGTGACGGAACTTTCCCCCTCCGTGTCTGGAATGTGTGGAAATATGGAGGAGCACTTACGGTTGTAACATGAATTAAAAATTCAAAAACCTTTTTTTCCCTCGGTTGAAACGGTTTTATCCTGCGGAAGAAGGGTTTAAATAATCCTTGGTAATCTGAGAGATAGATGGTGAAAACATGAACTGGAAACTTTATGTAAGAATCCTATCCATTATGCTAATATTGTATTCTCTCTATATAGGGGGTGTCCCAACCCATGTCATCCTTTTATTGGGCGTATTTTTTGTTCTGCTCATGTCGCTAAGAGGAACTTTTTACAGAAAGATCGATGCTTTTCTTGTGAGTAGGTTCTCATTTGTTGCAAGCCTGCCTTCCTGGGGTCAGAAACTCCTTATAACAACTATATTCATCCTAATCTATGTGGGGTTTAAGCAGATTCTTTTCTTCTCTTTGAAGACGATGGGATTAGACCTGCAGCAAATACTAATGGAAAGCCTAACTCCGCCTCTAACCAAGTAGTCTTACATGATAGAAGAACTTCCTGTCTAGAAGTAGCGGTAGAACAGAGGAGAGCACGCAAAACCACATCTATTTGATTTTTTCCCGCTGCCCCAAGTCACATCACAGCGGAGAAATCCGATACACTCATTATAGTTGCATAATAACTCTAAGGCCAAAGTGGGAATGAACGTAAAAGGCGCATCAAAAGCCCCCTAGAAAACAAACACTAAAACCTGACAAAAACTTCACATACTTAAAAGCAAACAAACTCAATCAAGGCATATCTTATTTCTCGGATCACCTCGAATTTTATCTGAATTATAACTACTTTTAGGCCCATATACTCAGGTTTAGGCAGAAGCCGCAAATATAAAGAATTTTCAAAGGATTTATATTCTAGACTTATGATTCAAAGAGTGGGTTTGAAAAGATGAGCGAAGAGGAAGAGTTCAGTATTGAAATAACAAAAACCGCTAAGAAGAAACTTCTTAAGTTTGACCGGGAGCTTCAACGCCGCTTTGCAAAGAAGGTTTTGAAATTGAAGAAAGGTCCAGAGACATATGGTAAGCCTTTACGAAATGTTCTGGCTGGTTCTTGGGAGATTTATTTTGAAAAACGGTTCAGGATTCTCTATTCTATTGACCACGAAAAGAACATAGTAATAATTGAATCAATTTTGCACAAGGATGAGTTTTAGATATCAAGTTCCTCTAGAACACTGTCGAGTTTCTCTGTCCTGCCCTCGTTTGCCTCTTTTTTTCCTTTTAGGGCTTCTACTCTCATATTCGGATTAGATAGAATCTCAAGCGTGCTCTTCATGCTTTCATACTCATCCATCGAGATGGTTACCCAGCGGGTTTCATGTTTTTCCCCAATCTTAACATTTGAACTCATGATTTCACCAATTCACTTATTATATGTATATCGCAGTCTGCTGTTTATATAAACATTTTGCACACATCCAACAATCGAGCGATACAGTGTTTTTCTAGTAGATTTTATATTCTACTCATGTGGTGTAAACCCTGATGGTGCTGAGCGAGGAGGAAGAGAAACTGAAAACTGGAGGGCTGAGACAATGGCTCATCGACAAACTCTACACTCAAATAAATTTTCAAGACATAAAAGACACGGCGAGAGATATCCATAGCTAATTACACGCACGTAACGTATCATTTTTTAAAAAAAGAAATGGGGGTGTTGAACACCCCGATTTTTTTGCGTTTTCTAGTTGTTCAAGATCTGGGCTATGTCGTCCTCTGCATTTGAGATGAGCCGCAGGTCATATCTTTCCTGGAGCACTTTAAGAATGTCTTCGTTGACCCATGCAGGCGGTGTCGGCCCCACATAAATGCTTTTAACACCTAGGGCGAGAAGCGTCCAGAGAATGGCAATAGCCTTTTGCTCCATCCAGCTTAAAACCAGTGTAAGCGGCAGATCATTCACTCCAACTTGGAAAAGCTCTGAGAGCGCCAGGGCTATTTCGATGGCCACGATTGCGTCGTTGCACTGGCCAAGATCAATCAGCCGTGGAATGCCATCTATCGAGCCGAGGTCCAAATCGTTGAACCTGAACTTTCCGCATGCAAGTGTGAGAACAACCGTGTCACTAGGCAGTTTTTCCACGAACTCCCTGTAGTATCCTGCTTTTTTGCCTGGTGAGTCGCATCCGCCAACTAGGAAGAAATGTTTTATCTTTCCAGTTTCAACAAGCTCTTTTATCTTGTCTGCAAGGGAGAGAACAACAGATGTTGAAAATCCTGTTGTGAGGATGGTTTCACCCTCTGTTTCTTCAAGTCCACCCAGTGCTTTAGCTTTTTCAACTACTTGGGAGTAGTCATATCCTTCTATGTGTGGGACATCTGGGAGCCTGGCAGCGCCGGTGGTGAAGATTCGGTCTTTGTACTCGTCTTTAGGTATGAGCACGCAGTTTGAGGTTCCCAGTATGGCTGCCCGGTATTTTGAGAAGAGCTGTTTTTGATCGAACCAGGCTTTTCCAAGGTTGCCTGCAAGGTGTTTGTATTTTTTCAGGCCTGGGTATCCGTGGGCGGGCAGCATCTCGGAATGAGTGTATACGTTTACTCCTGTGCCCTCAGTCTGTTTAAGGAGTTCTTCAAGGGCTTTTAATCCGTGGCCTGTGACGATTATGGCAGGGCCTTTCTTTGTGCCAGTTTGAACCTCTGTCGGCTCAGGCTCGCCGTATCTGTCGATATGGGCTTTTTTAAGCATCTTCATAGCCTTAAGATTCATACGCCCGGCTTCAAGGGCAAGCTCTATGAAGTTTTCCGGATCGAAGTTTACATTTGTAAATGTCGAGTAGAATGCGCGTTCAAGGTAGGCGTCTATCTCTGAGTCGCTTAGTCCGAGTTCTCTTGCATGTGTGAGATAGGCTGTCATCCCCTTTGTTGCAAATATCAGGTTGTCCTGTAGCCTGTCGAGTGTCGGTGTTTTTCCGCACACACCCTGGGTTGTGCATCCTGTTCCTTTGGCTGTCTGCGAGCACTGGTAGCAGAACATCTTTGGTTCACTGTTGTTTGTCATTTATTTTTGTCCTCCTTTATCTAAGTTCTTTGATGAAGGGTGCACGGATGCGTATATATCTATTATCCCGAACATGTTCGCAAGGGGAAAAACATGCACCCCTCCCACCCTTA
>BDTI01000107.1 GCA_002923215.1 archaeon BMS3Abin16
AGTCGAAGAGCTTTACATATTTCACCACTCGTTATTTCTCGAACTTCACGGGAACCCCATATTTACAAAAATTTAGGATTGCTTAGTGTCCTTCTTGTCCGGTGCCTTTGAGCTTCAGCTCGTTAAGGACATGCTTTATTTCTTCGTCGCCTATTCCCGTGTCGGCATTGTGCTTTTCCAGGGCTCTGATCAAGTTACCGACTAGCAGCGGCTCGTCATAGCTTTCACGCTCAAGTTTATCAGCAGGCACAAAACGCCAGCCCTTCTTCTCTAACTCGTTAACGATGTAATCCTCGATAGCAGTTTTTTCAGAGAAGCCTGACACTACCATTATCCCCCTAACATATGTTCAGCCCTTTTTCTGAGGGTTTCTATGTCTTGTCTTTTCAATCTCGCCATAAAATCCATGATAGTTGAGTTGAACCTTTCTGCCCTGCAGATGAGTTCACTGGCATCTTCATTTACAATGGAGAGATCCACATAGTATTGGGTGTTTACCCTGTCTTTTTTGGCGTCTTCAAGCTCTTTAGAATCAATCCCGAATATCCTTTTTATCAGTATTATGGTGGCGGTGTGGTTTTCACATTTAATGCCTATGTTATGGAGGAGTGCCTGTGCCATGTGGTACATGCTGTAGTAGGCGAGGGAGATTGCCTTCTCGAACCTCTCGTTTTCAAGGAGTATCTTTGAAGATATGAGGTTGCTCTCTGATTTTTTCAGATAGGCCTTGGCTATCTCTTTGCTTGGCTCCGCTAGGGATAGAATGCCCTTTCGCTGAAGCTTATCTAAAAAAGCCTCTTTTCTCATAGTATTTTTCTGCTCCTTTTAGGATGATGTGGTCTTTTTCCATTTCCTTTGCCAGGGGGTTTGTTGGATTATATGTCCCGATCTTTATGTTCAGTCGTGTGTTGAGCATTTCCAGCTCCTTTTTGATGTCTCTTTCTCTGGTTTCTATGTAGAGGTCTATGTCGCTTTGCGCTCCAGCCGTGGCTTTGGCGATGCTTCCGAAGATGAGGGCCATCTCTATTCTCTTGTCTCTCTGGATTTTTTCTGCTATTCTTCTGAGTTCAGGGTATTTCTCCAGTGTTTTTGTGAGTTTGTGGTGCTCTGCCATGAGCACGTGGTTTCTGGCTTCGAGGCTTTTTTTTAGGTGGTAGACTTTGTTTCGTCCTTCGCTTCTGTAGTCGACTACGTTTGTTTCCATGAGTTCTTTGAGCCTTCTGGCTGTGGTCATGTGGTTGGTGCCGAGTTTTTTGGCGATGGCTCGTGTGTGGGATTCTTCTTTCAGGAGTTCCAGAACAATGTCCATGGATAAGTTTTGTTCCATATGTAACATTTTTGTTCCATCTATATTAACCTTACCTGTTTCAATCAGGGTCATCCCACAGCCTCCACCTTCATCCCTCCGCTTCCCAGTCAATAGGTTGTTCATCAACCCCTTTTTAACCTGATCCGGCTTGTCAACAATGAACTCTTCGATAACGGTTTTTTCAGAGAAGCCAGACATTTATCCTTCCTCCAAAAGTTTCTCCATCTCAAACACAAACCTCTTAGCCCTTCCCAGAGACGTTTCTGCCTTACTCCTCTTTA
Organism: archaeon BMS3Abin16; assembly: GCA_002923215.1. Lineage (GTDB taxonomy): Archaea > Hydrothermarchaeota > Hydrothermarchaeia > Hydrothermarchaeales > SZUA-236 > SZUA-236. Next base: position 1,591 of record BDTI01000107.1, read on the forward strand.
TCTCCTCTGTCATCTCATATTGGAACCTCGACCTCTTCAGTCGCTCAAAGCCAAAGCTCTCCACCAGCTCGTCAGCCTGAAGCCCCGCGATTTCCAAAGCCTCCTCCTGAGCATCCTCGAATTCTTTTAGGAGTGATTCTTTGAGTTTCTTTCTAACATATACCACCAGTGCATCAGAGGTTACTTTGTGGGATATCTTATGCCCTACTTTGTAGCCTATGCTGTATAGCGCTCCATTGGCAGCGTAGTACATGGCATAATAGGAGCAGACAACTGCCCAGAGGGTGGAGTAGTTTCCCTTCAGCAGCAAATCAGCGGTTTTCAGGCTTTCTTCCGAGTTTTTCTGCAGGACCCGCTGGATGTTTGCATCGCGTTTATTGATTTTCCTTAATAGACCTTCTTGGAGGTAATGCCTCACGTTTGCCTCAGCATTTTTTATCTTTTTTTCATCGAGCATGTTTTATCAACCTGTAGTAATCCTCTATTCCCGTGAGGATGATGTTGTATTTCAATGCCTCCGAAACCACGCTGAATTCCCTTGTTTTTGTCATGGTCAGAAATTCTTCCCATGTCAGGATGGTCAGGTGGATGGTGAGGGGGAGCAGGGAGATGGTTCTTTCAACCTCGTCGGCTCTGGGTTTCTCGCAGATCACCATCAAATCTAGGTCTGAGCCTTTCCCTGCTTGTCCTCTGGCGTGGGAGCCGAAGAGGAGGGCGGTGATCGGGAAGGTGAGCTGGCTGAGTTTGTTGTAGAGTACTTTCATATCCGTGTTTTTCAGGAGCCTCTCTCTTCTTTCGTATTCTGCTTCGAATATGAGGGGGTGGGGTTTTCGGTTGAGGGTGCATCTTTGGGCTTGGCCGAATTTTTTCAACTGGACGAGGCCTTGGGTGTTGAGGCGTTTTATGATGTCATAGGTGTTTTTGTAGTTGATCCCTGTTAGTTTGGACAATTTGTTGATGTTCATCTCTTCTTCGGCTCCATCTATCAGGGCTTGGATGACTTTGGCGCTTTTATCTTTCATGGTAGTATCACCATAATACTATGGTATTATCACCATAATTAAACCTTTCCCTCTTTTTGCTTATACCTTCACTATCTGCTTCACGCATCCGCCTTCACCCTCCGCTTCCAAGTCAAAAGGCCGTTCATCTTCACTCTCTTCACAGAGAAGCCTAGCATCGTCAATCAACGCTCCATCTCCCAATAATTTTTTCAAAATCGAAGGTTATCGCACGCATAGTCAATTTTTCGACTAAATTTTCTACGTCTTTCTTCAGATAACCACGTCTTCGTAATCTTTTTGTGAGGATACCTGTAAGTGATTTTTTAACATTGTCAGTTGCGAGGATTTCTCTGATTTAACACCTGTAATTATGTATTCCCCATTTCGATAAAGAGTGTTACATGTTTCTTTTTTCCCTTCACCTTAACAAGTAAGGCTGGATATGTTTCAGGCGCGTACACACGCTCCTCCACATCAAGCTTAATATAAAGACTTTCAATGTCTAAAGCCCTACCAAAACTCCCAATAGCAACAATGTTAACGAAGTGCGGTTTTTCATATGGTTTATGTTCCTTCGGTTTTTGATATTTGCTTTCTGTAGTTTTCAAACCATCGACTCTTGAATGTTTGGTTTACTTTGGGGTCAGAGAGTTTTTTATAGAGGTCCGTTTTTGTGCGGACAAAGTCAAGGAGTAAGGAATCAACTACTTTGTCAAATTTGTATCTCATGCTTCGGGAGGTGTTGTTTCCAGTCATTACTTCACGGAGTTCTTCATTTGCATCTAGCTTCATTTTTATTACTTCGATGTCCACCTTGTCTTCTTCAGTTAAATTGACTCCATATGTCTCGTTTAGGGTTTTAACGATGTTTGAGAGGAAATCTTTTTCTTCATCTCCATGTTTTGAAGCTCCAGTTGTTATTCCCGGTGTTGAGCCGTCTATTTTAGCTAGTTCGATTTGGCCTTTGAAGGTTTCTTGTATCCTGAATGAATCCAGATCAATGGCTTCACGAATTTCAAGGGGCAGGCGCCCCTCTCGCTTGGGCAGTTTTTTATTCAGGTTCTTGGCAAACACATAGAGTTTTTCAAGATCAACGTCTTCGAAGGTGATCAATTGGGAGATAAACCCATATATTCGGATAAAACTTTGCAGGATAGAACGGAAATCCTCGCGTTCGTTTTCGGTTTTATATTTCCATCTTACAACAACAGAGTCGAGGATGGGCTGCATTTTTTCAGGGGCTTCTTTTGGGTTAAAGAAGATTTCAGCAAATTTTTTCACATCCTCTTCCGTGTAGATTTCAAATCCTTCAAGCTCGGATTGCAGGTCATAGAGCTTATTGGGATCGGTTTCTTCTTCAAGGAGCGTGGTTTGATAATATGGTTGGAATGAGCGCTGGATATCCTCTGCTTCGTTGACAAAATCTAAAACGATGGGCTCAGTTTTGCCCCGCATGGTACGGTTTAAACGGCTCAACGTCTGAACGGCATGCACGTTACCTAGCTTTTTATCAACATACATCGTGTGGAGCAGGGGCTCATCAAAGCCTGTCTGAAATTTCTCGGCTACAATCAGGATTCTGTACTCCGGGGTCTTGAAAGCATCCGTTATACTAACTCTTGGGGGAAGCCGATTCAAGCTGACTTCAGTGTATTCGGCAAGCGAATCAGGGTCTTTAACGGTTCCAGAAAATGCGACCAGCGGTTTATAGGGGAGGTTTTTTTCTGCCATGATTTTTTTAAACATCAGACAATAGCGGACGGCATGGAGGCGGGATCTTGTGACGACCATCGCTCTTCCACGGCCCTGAATAGCTTCCTCTGTCTTGTCAAGAAAATGATCAAGCATGATGCGGGTTTTCATCTCAATCGCGTGGGGCTTTAAATCAACATAACTTGTGAGGAGCCTTACAGCTTTTTTCTTCTCATATTCGTCATCTGCTTCAATGGTTTTTACGAGTTTGAAGTATCTTTGAAAGGTGGTGTAGTTTTTCAAAACATCCCGTATGAATCCTTCTTCAATGGCCTGACGCATGGAATAGACGTGAAACGAGACATATTCGCCGAACTCGTTTTTTCTTCCAAAGAGATTAAGTGTCTTGTTCTTAGGGGTTGCTGTGAAAGCAAAATATGATATGTTGGGTTGAGCTCCTCGGAGTCTGATTTCATTGTTGATCTCATCTTCAAGGTCAAATTCGTCTGTGTCCACATCTTCAGCCTCTTCAAGACTTGCCGACAATGTCTTTTTCAGGTGTTTAGATGATTCGCCTGACTGGCTTGAATGTGCTTCATCGATTATCACCGCAAATCTCCGGCCCTTCAGATCAGTCATGCTCTCTGAGATAACCGGGAATTTTTGAATGGTTGTGATGATTATATCCTTGCCTGTTTGAAGCGCTTTTTTTAGTTGGGCTGAGTCCATGTCAATCGGGGTCACGACTCCCGTTGTCTGCTCAAACTGTTTTATCGTGTTTTGAAGCTGCCTGTCAAGAATCCGGCGATCCGTCACTACTATTATTGAGTCAAACAGGCGGTCTTTATCGTCGGGGCTTTGGTAGAAGCTTGCCAGTTGGTGTGATAACCATGCTATTGAGTTTGATTTGCCGCTTCCTGCTGAGTGTTGTATCAGATAGTTGTGGCCGGGCCCCTCGCTTTTAACGCCGGATAGGATTTTTCTGACTACGTCGAGCTGGTGGAAGCGGGGGAATATGATGTTTTCATATTCTCTTTCGATGAGCCCTTTGTTCTTGTCATAGGTCTTTTCAGTGTGTTTTTGGATGTGGAGGTAGTTACTTATGAGGTTGAGGAGTGTGTCGGGCTTTAGGATGTCCTCCCAGAGATATGCTGTTTTATGGCCTTTTGGGTTCACTGGGTTTTCTGTGTCTTTGTTAAAGGGTAGGAACCGTGTTTTATCGCCTTGGAGCCTTGTGGTCATGTAGATTTCTTCGTTTCCGACTGCGAAGTGGACGAGGCAGCGTTTGAATTGGAAGAGTGGTTCGCGGGGGTTGCGGTCTTTTCGGTATTGTTTTTTGGCTTGTTCTACGAATTGGCCTGTGAGGCTGTTTTTGAGTTCGGCGGTGATTATGGGGAGTCCGTTTAGGAAGATTGTGAGGTCGAGGGAGTTTTCATTTCGGTTGCTGTATTTGAGCTGTCGGACAACGGTGAATCTGTTCAGCTCGTATAGTCGCTGGTGTTCGGGGTTCATGCCGCTTTGGGGTTTGTAGTAGGCGAGGCTGAACTTTGCTCCGCGGTCTTTGATGCCTTTGCGCAGGACTTGTAGGGTGCCTTTGCGGTTTATTTCCTGAGAAATTCGATAAAGAAGCTTGTTGGGTGTTTCAGTGCCGTATTGTTGTTCGAGTTTTTCATATTCCTTGGGCTGAGTTGTCTGTATAAACTCAAGCACTTCATTAGGTATCAGGCATTGGTCTTTGTCATAGTCTTCGGATGCTCGTTTAGTGTATCCTGATGCGAGCAGGTTTTCTTCGATGTGCTCTTCAAAGTCCTGTTCCCGATAGGTCTGAGGAGTCATGCAGTCACCTCCTCTTCCGACTTTTCACTTACCACCAGGTCTTTCGTTAACATCGCAGATGAAAGGTAAGAGGTCATATTTGCTCTCCAAGCATTCTGATCATATCAAAAGTGTTTTTGTAAGATACATTAAACTTCTGACAAACATCGGGAATTTTTACATTCCGCTTCGTAAAAGGTGCGGGGATTTCATGTGTCACAACGACATAACTTTTAGCCATTGCACAAGCCACTAACCAACCATCCGGGCTATCGGCAAATTCCGTCTTAGCTGAATCATAAAACCTTTCATGATTACTCACCCATGTCATAATCTCTGCGTAACATTTAAAGACATTAGATTCGTCTGTGGATTCGAAAGCAGTGTGGAATTGACCTTGAGCCCAAGAGGCAAGTTGATCTTCTCCTTTTTCTAATTCATCTTTAACCTTGTCGATGCTTTTAATCTGCCCATTTGCAGCATATTTGATCAAGATATCCCAGAATGTTTGATTTAAATCAAATGCATAATAATGGCGTGATGCTTCGATAAAGACGTTTGCATCGAGTAGAAATATGGAATCGTATGTCAAATCTGCCCCCTCTCCTTTAGACGGTTGATATATTGATTGAACGATTTTCCAGATAGTCCTGTCAATTTAAAGGCTTCTGAATAGAGGAGTTTCCCTTCGCTAACTGCTTTTACTATAACAGAGGTGAACAGTTTACCTATACGAAGATTCTGATTGGCGTAATAATCACCCCCCCCCAGATCGACTTTCAGTCGTACGTCGTTCATCTCTCAGATATTCGCGATAGAACTCCAAGAACATTTGTTTATTTATTAAATCAAGGTCCAAGGCCCTTCGAGCTGCTACTAGAACACTCACTTTAAATTTTTTAGCAATAGTTTGGAAAGGTTCGGGTTCGTTCATTACAGAGGGCCATATCTCTTGTAATGATTTTTCAGGAACAAGAAACTCGGCAGCAACCTGATTGCATGCTTTTTCAACTGAATCTTCAGCTGGTTGCAGTTCTCGTAAATCGAATGCTGCGCTGCTGCCAAAGAACAAGTGCGCGAGTTCATGCGCAAGGGTGAACATTTGGGCGGCTTTACCGTCAGCTCCATTCACAAATACTAACGGAGCGTATTCGTCTGCCAGAACAAAACCGCGGAATTCTTCCGGATCGAGTTTGCGGTGTGTATTATTGCCCACAATCCCGTTTACTACAACGAGTATCCCTACATCTTCCATAGCTTTGCGGAGAATGTCTAAGGCTTTTGTCCAATTCGGACATCGGCTTGCCCATTCCGCATCAAAACCCAGCGTTGCGCGTATTTTCTGTGCAGTCACTGTAGATTTTTCATCAACTCGTGCAGAGTTTATATACTCGTGTTTTTCTTGTCCTTGTTCAATTAAAAACTCCCGCATCCACGCCTGCCGCCTTTCCATCATGTGAACAGTTTCGATTAAATTTGGGCTGGGCTGTCTCATATCGTCATCTCCCTGAGTCCTAAAGTGAGGGATGGGCAAACGAATAATGGGCGGTTCTTTCAGAAAGAAGAATCCTAGTGGTGTCATAGTGGTCTTTGCCAGTTCTTCTAATTGTTTCAATGTAGGTTTGATTTCCCCAGTAAGCCACTGGTGGATTTTTGGATACTTGGCCTGAAGTTTATTTTCGTCAAGTTTAGATCGGTCCAATGCCCAGCGCAACACGCTTTCGCTTACATCAACCCTACTCATGCAGTAATTTCCCCCTCCATTTTCCTCTCAGCTGTCGGATGGTTGCGGACATCTATCTTCCCGGTCACAGCCTCAGAAATAAGAGCCGAACGATATTCACTGAGATGGTCAATAGACTTCTTTTCTTTTTCGATAAGATTGTCTAATTGTTGGGTTTTCTGGTCGAGATAATTTACAATTTTCAACTGTTCGGGTAAAGGAGGTGTTGATATTTTTAAAGAACGGACAACATCTTGACTTATGTTGGGTTGTCCACCTCCAAAGCTCATGTTTATAATATTTTGCCGTTGAGAGAGAAACCAGTAAAATGTAAATTTATCAGACAAATAAGGACTATCAGTTAATGCACAACATGCTTGGTTTGTACAGGCTTCAAAATTAATTAGAGAAATTTTTCCGATAGTTGCCCCATACATCGCAATAATTAAAGTGCCGGAAGGATAGATCTTCAAAGTAGAATAATCTTGCAATGCTTTGTCTGTTATTTTTTTTGAAGAATTATTCAAAAGATTGTCATTTAAATCGCCTGTTATTACCCAATTTACTCTACCACCATTATAATATTCAATTTTGTCCGATTTTGGAGTAGTGCCGCTTCCAATTACTCTGAATGTTCTACTAATGTTTCTTACTTCCCAGTGTTCCGGTATTTCGCCCAGCCATTCAATCCGGCTGTCTTTCATTTTTACATTTGGATCAAGGCCCTTCGTCACAGCCTGATTGATGACTGCAGCCCGCTGTTCTTTGAGAAGTTCAATCAAACGCCGCTTCTTATCAATGAGAGAATCGATTTGACCTGTCTTAGCGTCAAGAAAAGAAGTGATGGAATGCTGTTCAATGATTGGAGAGAGAATAATCAATTTTTCGTAAGCATCTTCTCGACTCAAACCGGGAACAGCAGAATCTTTTGAAATGACATCTAACTCAAGAGTTTGCAAAACATAGTATAGCCAACGGATGTCTTGTTTCGTTGCATTTTCATCAATGAAATAGGTCGTATCGATTGGAAAACAGTTCTTTTCGGAGTAATTTACTTTACCAAACGAACCTTTCCTACCTACTACAATACAAGGAGGAGTAGCAATAGATTCACTATGAAAACCTACGATTCCATTAGAACCATAAACAGGAATATCGCCTTCTTCACGGCTTTCATTAGGGAGTGAATCACCATAGAGAAATTGTGTTGCTCTTTTCAATTTTGTAGGAATCCAATGCTCGGGTATCTCTCCTATCCATTCGACTCCGCTGTCTTTGTAACTTGGATATGGCTGCATCGTCATCTCAAAATTTCCTTTAACAATCCTTCCGTCTCACCTTCAAGCGCCAAAATATCACGCTTAATATCCTCAAGAGGCCGCAAAGGCTTGTACTTATAGAAATACTTGGTAAAGCTGATCTCATAGCCCACCTTGTCCTTGCCACGATCCATCCAAGCATCCGGCACATGCACCAAGACTTCACGCTCAAAATATTCGTCAACACTCTCTTTCAAAGAAATCTTCTCATAATCACGAAGAGATGAATCAGGCTTCGGATTACCGCGTTTATCCCGAACAATCTCACCGTTCAACCTCAAAGGCCGCTCAACAGTGACCTTGGTATAACCGAAAAAGTCGTTGTCAAATATCTTGCAATGCTCCCCCTCAGAAAAGCCTGTGTAAATCCTGGTGATCTCCTCGATCTGATCATCAGAAATATAGTTACGCTTATTGCCAAGGCTTTTGCGCATCTTCTTATAGAAATCAACAGCATTCACCAGCTGGACCTTTCCCCGCCTACGCTCAGGCTTATTATTAGTCACAATCCACACATAAGTGGCAATACCAGTGTTATAGAACAGCTCCGTAGGCATTGCTATAACTGCTTCAAGCCAGTCGTTTTCAATGATCCACCTTCGAATATTGCTCTCACCAGATCCAGCATCCCCTGTGAAAAGCGGTGACCCGTTAAAGATGATTGCGATACGGCTTCCAGTCGGCTCCCTCTTTGAAATCATGTGCTGCAAAAACATTAGCGCGCCATCGCTAACCCTCGGAAGCCCGGCAATGAACCGCCCATATGGATCGTTTGCCTCGTTCCGTATAAAATCCTGTTCCTTCTTCCAGCTCACACCAAACGGGGGATTACTCAACATGAAATTGAACCTAAATCCCTTGAACTTATCCCGGCTGAAACTCGACTCGCTTC
>BDTI01000108.1 GCA_002923215.1 archaeon BMS3Abin16
CGCTGAGCCGAAGGATTGTCGAAAAAAAGGTCGTAGTTGGGGATAGGGAGTTTAAGGTGCGATTTAAGGTCGCTTTTGATTCTGCTGGCGTTATCGCGTTTGAGCGGGCCGAGTTTGAGGATCTGCGACGGATTTCTAAGAAGACCGGGCTCAGTCTTCGAAAGGTTAGGGAGGAACTGAAAAGCTAAAAAATCCTAATCCCACCTCTTTCATGCCTTGCAAAAATATGCTGTGAAGCCGGTTTGTTCGAAAAGCGCAGGTAGTAGAATGTTTCCAGCGGAAATTATCGCAGAAAAACGCTCATCTTTACTTGTTTAATCATCTTTCCTGTTATATCGATTCCCACACGCACATCCAGGACGCGCCCACCTTCAACTCTACTCGAAGTCGTAGGTTACGGTGACCGATGCAGACACCTCGGTTTCGCCAGGGCTAATCGGCACAGCCGCAGCCCCTTTTTCCAGTGCTGCTACATCATATCTGTAGATCGGTGGTGTGTATCCGCCGCCTTCAACCACGCTAACAGGATTTATCTTATCTGCGCCAAGGACGTCGGCAATTGCCTGTGCCTTCTCCCCCGCGTCTGACACTGCCATCTGCAACACCTTTGTTCGAAGCGCCTTACCAGTTTCATCTGAAACTGTGAAGCTCAATCCATAGAGCTGGTTTGCACCTGCCTCTACCGCTGCGTCAACCACCTCGCTTGTGTCTTCAACGTCTCTGATCGTTACGGTGACCCTGTTTTCAGCCCGATAGCCGATGATCTCCGGAAGCTCTCGCTCCTCACCCACCCGGCCATAGTCAAACTCAGGCCACACATTAACACTCTGCGTCTGAATATCTTTTTCATCTACTCCAGCACGCTTCAACGCCGAGACCACCTGGTTCATGACCGCGGAGTTTTCAGCCACAGCCTCCTGCGAAGACCCTCCGGTTGTAACAACGCCTACCGTTAAAACAGCCTGATCCGGTGTGACCCGCATCTTCCCCTCGCCGGTTACAACGATTCCTCGCTCCACTGCAAGTTGTTGATATGATGAATCCTTGACTGATCCGCTGAGACCTTGCTCATTTGACCCTACACATCCAGCGCTCCAGATGAGAAATGCGATCAACAGGGTAGTAAGCAGCAATCTTCTATTATCCATCGTTTTCTCCCCGGCAACCTGATAGTTTAAATCTGTTTCCAAGGGTTATAAAGATTACCCACCGCAGTTTCAGTACAACATATTTATCTGAGATGAAGGCATGAAAAGATTATGCTTGATCTGACATATGAGGTTCTTGCACGGGATAAGGAGAGGATCAGGCAGAAGGTTTCTGAACTGCTTGATGAAACCCTGCTTAGCGATTCAATATCCCGGTGGAATGATTGCGCGCTGAAATCACGGGCATCGGTTATCGCTGGCGAGGATGGGAGCATTAACAGTAATCGATACAAAAATCTGGTGATCTACGCTGTGAACGCATCCGCCCTTGTGTATGGCGATAAGATCACCGTAAAGGCGCACGCCGATGTGGGTGTTCTTCACCCTTACTTTCAGATTGAAGAGCGGCTGCATCTATACCGGGCGATCTATGAGTTTAAAACCGCGCTTGAAGTGATAGATTCTGTTGAGTTGTTTCTCATCGATGGCTCGCTGCTATCCGATCTTTTAGCTCTTCGAAGACTTGAAAGAGGCTTGTCAAAAGAATCGCGGGAAGAAGTTCTGGCTCTTCTGCCAATGCTTGAAAAAGCAAAGGGCGTTCGAATTGCCTCGAATGATCTGTGTCATATGCTGGGAAAAAATGATTACAATGAAAAAGTAGGCTTTCTGGAATATCTGGAATATCTCTCATGCATTGAAAAACTATTGAGCAAGGGAATCGATAAAATCGCAGGGATATCCAAGCTTTCAACACGGAGCAGACTGGGAAAAGGCGTGCCGGACCTCGCGGTATACGGTGAAACCACATTTAGATCGGGCTATTCAAATCCTGAAGCAGAGGTTGTTACCAAGAAGTTTCCAGCCTATAACGAGTTCTTCCGAAGCCTGGTTTTCACGATAAGCAGCATTCGGCTTGAAGATGGAAAAGACGTGTACCTGCTTGAAGTGCCAAGAGAGATCGACGACGATGAGCTGGTGGATATATTAGAGAAGATAAAGTCGATTTCAGTTGATGGATACCCTTATCTTTTGAAAAAAGCACATAAAGAAGTAACTATAACAAATAGGGAAATGAAGCGTTTAACTGTGGGGCTGGGAATTGTTGCAAAGACGGGCCGGGAGGTTTTGAAATGACTGGAGGTAGTGTTATCGGGGTTTGCATCGGTGAGGCCACGCCCGGTGAAGCATCATTCATCTCCAGGGAGATGCCTGTTACCGGGGAGTATGTGACGCTTGAGTTTGAGGAGACAAGGGTGCTTGGAATGGTTGAAAGCCTGGTTCGCGGAAGCCCTGCGATCTCCGGCGACATAATCGACCCTGATGTTGTGGAGCGCATACTCAAGTTTGAAGGCAGCGGGGGGCAGTATGTCCGGGGCCGTGTACGACTTCTCGGCGATGTGAAGGACCTGAGGATTCCCAAGGTTCCGCCGCCTCCGGGCACAAAGATACTCAGAGCTGACACAGAGACTTTGAGGCAGCTTTTTTCAACAGGCTCGATTCGGATCGGAACGCTTCTCAGCAACCCTGAAGTGGAGGTGAAGCTTGACGCTAACATGATGGTTTCACGCCACCTGGCAATCCTCGCGATAACCGGCGCCGGCAAGTCAAACACGGTTTCAGTAATTGTAGAAGGACTAATCGGGCTTGAGGGTATGCCCATCATATTTGATATGCACTCAGAGTACGGCGACGCAGGATTTACAAGTGTGAAAAAGATCGCGCCCCGGCTGAACCCTGTCTACCTGAGTTTCGCCGAGTTCAAGATGCTCGTCGACGTGGGTAAAGACGCATATATCCAGGAGCGGCTCCTCAGAAAAGCGTTTAAAGCAGCTAAAGCAGGAATGAAAGGCCGTGGAAGCTTCATTGAAAAAATCCTTCGAAAACTAGAGGAAAAAGTAGATTCCGAGGAGCTGAAAACAGGCAGCGAGAAAAACGCAATCGCAGGCGTGATAAACAAGGTTGAAGACTTCGAAAACAAATACGAGGGACTCATCGACCCGCACGCACCACACATACTCGACCAACTAGAGCAGGGCAAAGCCAACGTAATCGACCTCGGATCTGTGGATGAGGACTACGCCGATGTAATCGTAAGCCACATACTCAGACGAACACTCTACAAACGAAAAACAGGTGACATGCCCCCCGTCTTCTGCATAATCGAAGAAGCACACATACTGGCACCAGCAAAACGGCCCACACACTCAAAATACTGGATAGACCGAATCGCACGGGAA
>BDTI01000109.1 GCA_002923215.1 archaeon BMS3Abin16
ATGTGGATGTGGAGAATCCTGCAAACCTTCAAGTTACCGGTCCGCACTCTGCTTTTGCTTGGGTAAAGTTGGATTCTACAAAAGCTGAGCAAGACGTGGTAAGCAAATATGCACAGCTTACTTCTGGTTCCTTTACCCGAGAATTTCTATTGATGGTTTATAATGGAAGAGTTAGAGGACATATTGGCAGTACAGCACTTAGTGGAGCCACTCCCCTTAGCACTGGAACTTGGTATTTTATAGGGCAAGTTTGGGATGGCACTGCTTTAAGGGTTTATGTGAACGGAGCTGAGGATGGGAGTATTTCAGCTGGTGCCCCCACGACTGGAGATTCCAAGTTCTTTATTGGTGCAAGGACTCAAAATGGAACAGATGTAAGAACATCTGCTGTTATGAACGGTCTCATAGATGAAGTCCAAATCTTCAACCGAGCTCTCACACCTGCGGAAATCCTTGCAGAGTACAACGCCGGAAGCGCGGGCAAGTGCAAGGTTGATTCAGACGACGATGGCATACCTAATGCGAGCGATAACTGCCCTCTGACATATAATCCAGACCAAACTGATACCGATGGAGATGGAATCGGCGATGCCTGTGAAGAACCCTGTGAAAATCCGGTTAACGCCACCGTTATAGCAGGGGTTTCCGACAACTTCAATACCTCAAACGGTCCCGAACTCTCCTCCCCCAGCGCTGACCTCCAGATCATCTTGAATAATTACCTCAGTGGCACACGAGATTTTGACGTGCTAGGGAACGACCGGGTCTTTGGTCATACCTTTACAGGGCTCCCACCTGGAATCGAAGCAGCAACCTTAGAGTTACACCTTCGGGCAGGGAGTAGTAGCTTGGTTTCTAATGATGGTATCTCCCTAGAGTTGGTTGGAGGGACCACGCCTTTTGCTTGGAGTCGCCGGATCAGTCAGTTGCCTGAGGCCGGGGGCACCTGGAATTCCAACCAAGATACGGTGTTTATCCTGAATCTGGCTGCCCTACCCAATGCGGACGGAAGCTTCACCAACATCCTGCCGAATATCAATATGGATCAGGCCCTTGACGTGTACATCCAGGACGACACCGCCGTGGATTACATGGTCCTGACGCTGTGGACCTGTCCTGTGGACGTGGACATCGAGGTCGTGAAGACCGTCAGCGATTCCAACCCGGAAGAGGGCGATATCATCGGCTACAGCATCACCCTCACCAACCCCAACAATCTTACCGTCACCGGCGTGGTGGTGACCGATCTGCTTCCGGCCGGCGTCACCTTCAATTACTACCAGGCCAGCACGGGCACTTTCGATAACGGCACCGGCGTCTGGAACGTAGGCACTATTGACCCCTATACCTACCTCACCCTCTACATCAGCGTCACCGTAGACAGCGGCACCACTGGACAGACGATCACCAATACCGCCGAACTCACCAACGTCGACCAGGGCGACAGCAACAGCGCCAACAACATCGGTAGCGCCGAGATCACCGTGGGAACGACCACGCAGCCTGACCTGTCAATCGTGAAGTTCCAGAATGGCGACTTCCACTACGGCCAGTCCGGCTCCTATACGCTCATGGTGGAGAACCTGGGCAATGGACCTGCTGACAGCCCGATAACCGTAGTGGATGTGCTGCCTGATGGCTTTACTTTCGACTCCTTCTATGACCCCTACTCGACCGACTGGAGCTGCTTCGTCTCCGGCCAGGTGGTGACCTGCACCTATAACGGACCGGCAGTTTCCCCGAGCGGCTTCCTGCCCACCCTCATAATTAACGTTACGATCGACCCCGTCGACGAGTTCCCCGGCGGTTCCGACGCGGTTGAAAACTGCGCCACCGTGCGACATCCCGACGATACAAACTCGGCTAACGACGAGAGCTGTGTCCAGACCATCATCACCTCCCTTTAATGTTGGTATAAAAGAGGATAGGAGTTAAGTTAAGTAGTTAAACTAAAGTTCACTTCTTCTTCTCTTTGGGTTTTTCCACGATCGCTTCGACCTTGGCCACCAGGCTGTAGAATGCCTTGGCCGCCTTGGAATCCGGGTTCTGTGTGACAAAGGGTTTTCCAGCGTCCGAGTCCTCCACGATCTTCGGGTCGATTGGTATTGCGCCGAGGAAGGGGACTTTATATCGCTCAGCCGCTGCTTTTCCGCCGCCGGCCTTGAAAATATTTGATGTCTCGCCGCAGTGTGGACAGGCAAAACCGCTCATATTCTCAACGATCCCGATGATAGGCATCTTCAGTTTTTCAGCAAAGTTCAGAGATTTATAGATGTCGAGAAGCGACACTTCCTGCGGCGTGGTCACGATGATTGCGCCCTCACTCTCCGGGATGCTCTGAGCAACAGACAGTGGCTCGTCGCTTGTGCCAGGCGGAAGATCAATTATCAGATAGTCAAGCTCGCCCCAGACAACGTCTGCGAGCAGCTGCTGGATTGCGCCGATCTTCATAGGTCCACGCCAGATAATCGCCATCTCCTTGTGCGGAAGCATGTAGGCTGAGGAGATCACAGAAAGATTATCCATCACTTTAATCGGGAGAATGCCTTCATCTGTTCCCATAAGCCGCTCATCTTCAACGCCGAGCATCTTCGGAATATTCGGACCAGTAAGGTCCAGATCAAGAAGTCCCACCTTTTTCCCCTTCGCGGCTAGGGCGATTGAAAGATTTGTTGCAACAGTGCTCTTTCCCACTCCCCCTTTACCGCTCATCACAGCGATCTTGTGCTTTACGTTTTTGAGTTTTTCAAGTATCTTCTGATCCTCTTCTTTATTCTGAATCTGAATTAAATCTTTATCTGCGGCCATGGTCTAAACCGGTCTAAGTCTTGATATATTAAAGTATTGCTAAGGGAGTGCTGGTGCGTTTGGTGTTGATTTTTGATTTTTTCAGTGCATGAACTGTTGAGGGTTGTTCAGTTTATTTTAATATAGAATAAGTTTTTATTAATTACAATATTTGAGATACATAAAACGATGGTCTTCGGTTAGGGAGTAAAAATGGGGTTGATGCGTGAATATATTAAGAAAAAAATGAGTGTAAAAGAATTATCTGACGAATTATCCAATTTAATTAAAAAAATATAATAAAAAAAGGAAATCATATTTATTTATCTATGCCGGGGGAATCGGTAAAGGTATTCCAGATGTCAGTTTGAGTATGGATGATTGTTATATTATTTCGGATGTATTAAGGGATACCACTTCAAAAAATCTTGATTTTTATATTGAAACTCCGGGTGGAAGTGGTGAGGCTGTTGAAGAAATCGTTAGATTTATTCGAGGAAAATTTAAAAATGTAAATTCATTGGTTTCAGGTGAGGCAAAAAGTGCGAGTGCGGGCACCCTTCTCACATTGTCGGGAGATGAAATTTATATGACTGAAAGTGGCAGTCTTGGACCTATTGATGCGCAATTGAAGATTGGGAGATCAGTAATTTCTGCCTATGATTACATGGAATGGATAGATAATAAAATGGATGAGGCAAAAAAAGTTGGAAAATTAAATCCACTCGATGCTACTATGGTGGCTCAAATAAGTCCTGGCGAAATAAATTTAGTTTTTCACGCTATGAAATTTGCAGAAGACTTAGTTATGGAATGGCTCCCTAAATATAAGTTTAAAAAGTGGAAATTTACCGATGAACGTCAAATAAAAGTTACTACAAAAATGAAAAAAGATAGAGCAAAAGAAATTGCTGGGGAGCTTATTAATCACGCTAAAGGGAGAACACACGGCCGATACTTTAAAATCAATGATTTAGAAAAAATTGGATTACATATAAAAAGAGTGGATGATGACCTTGACTTATCTGATATTGTTTATAGGATTCAAACCGTAATTCGTTTAATATTTTCAAGTTCAACGAATTATAAAATATTTGCAACTGCCGATGAGAGAATATTTAAATCTGCTTCACCTGTCGGGACCCCCTCCAATTTTTCCTGCTAAAGACGCAGACGTAGGAGAAATAGAAATCAAGTGCGAAAAATGTCAGAAAGCTCATAAATTTTATGTCAAATTTAAACCCGACAAAAAAATTGACACCGACATGATTAAGAAAGGTTTAACTCCTTTTCCTGACAATAATACATTAGTGTGTGATTGTGGCCACGAAATAGATTTAAGTGCTATCAAGAACTATATTGAAACAAAAGTCGGGAAGAAAATTATAATTTTTTGCCCATATAGGCTCCGATTCTTTCGAAGCCCATCCGCCGGTAGTATTCTCGTGTCCCGACTGCGCTTGTAACTAGAAGCCTGTTTTTTCCATTCTCCCGTGAAATCTCCTCTGCCTTTGAGAGAAGCTCTCGGCCAAGGCCGCGGTGCTGGCCTTTGATGGTATTTTGCTCACCGATTTTGAGCGCGCGTCCAAAGACTTTCAGCTCCCGAACAACTGCGGTTTCACCGTCAATTTCAGATCGGTGAGCATCTTTCGACGGAAACCTGAGCCGCAGATAACCGCTGATAACGTCTTTTTCCACATCCTCAGCTGAGATAAAATACTCTCGCCCCAGTGATGCTTCATAGCCTTCTGCAAGAATTGTGAGATCCGACGCCTGCACACCTTTTTTGTAATCCATAAGCCCGGCTTCACGGCATCGGATACACCTGCAGCGAACCCCCTCTGCGTCCAGCCGATTCTGCACAAGCTCGCCGAGATTGCCTTTTTTCAAGCCTGCCGCAACAAGACCTGCCGGAATATCCCGCTGTATCCTCATGGTCCGCACCCACTTTGGAAGACCTTTTTTAATCTCGCAGATCAAATCAACACACTCATCGTCAGAAAGCGGAGTGTAGTCGCCTTTCTCCCACATATCAAAAAGCCCTGTGCCCTTCAAAACCAGGGTAGGATATATTTTGAGCATGTCAGGCCGAAAATCAGGCGATGAAAAAAGTGTTTCAAACATCCTTTTGTCTTCATCAGGCGTGGAAAAAAGACCCGGCATCATGTGATAGCCAAGCTTCAAACCAGCATCCTTTACAATCCGGGTCGCATCGATCACATCCCGGACGCTGTGGCCCCGATCCATCTTTTTATAGACATCGTCCCGCAGGGTTTGAACACCCATTTCAAGCCGTGTCCCGCCGAGGCGAAGCATCCAATCCACCTGCTCCTCGCCGGCATAATCGGGCCGAGTCTCAAATGTAACACCCACGTTTCGAACACTTGCTTTTTCATTCACCCCCTGGGCTGACTCAATATCAAGGGATTCAAGTTTATCCTCTCGGCCAAAACCGTTCATGGCGTCAAAACAGCGCCTTACAAACCACTCCTGATAACCCCTGTCCCGCGCCGGAAATGTCCCGCCCATCACGATAAGCTCAGCCTTATCCACATTATGGCCGATGGTCTGAAGCTGGCTGAGCCTACCTGACACCTGCACAAATGGATCGAACTCTGAGCGCCGGCCCCGAAGCGCGGCAGGCTCAAAACCGGTGTAGCTCTGCGGCGAACCCTCACCTGTGGGGCAGTAGGCGCAGCGGCCGTGGGGACAGGGCTCAGGACTCGTCATCACAGCTACTACTGCGACACCGGACAGTGTACGAACAGGCTTTTTCATTAGAACAGGCAGAAGAAGCCTGCGCATATCATCAGGCAGCACTCCAAGGATGTCAGCGTTACTTGGAAATTTTTCAAGCCTATGGCGCTTGCACACAACTGCCTTAGCCTTTGAAACACCGGATCCGGCCAGTATCTCATCGGCAATCTCAAGATAAATCGCGGGGTCCATTAAACCATGTTTAAGTCAGGGATAACTATAAATCTATTGGACTTCCTCCAGAGATTTGGTGAAAACTTGGCGAAAGACTATGCACAATCAGGGGTTGACATCGATGTTGAAGGAGCAGCGGTCTCTGCAATTGTTTCGCAGATAAAAGGCAGCCTCAAGAGCGATTCTGGAAGTACAGGTGAAAATCTCACTGGTATCGGGCATTTCTGCTCTCTAGTGCGCATCGACTCAACGCGGGCGCTTGCCATCGCAACCGACGGTGTGGGAAGCAAGATAAAGATCGCTGAGGAGCTGGGAAGCTTTGAAACCATTGGAATCGACCTCATCGCAATGAATGTTAACGACATGATATGCACGGGCGCACGGCCTTTGAGCCTTGTGGACTACATCGCCTTTGAAAAGGTGGATCCTGAAGTGGCAGGAGCGATTGGAGTCGGGCTTGCAGCGGGCGCCGAGCAGGCGGGTATTTCGATTTCTGGCGGAGAGATAGCAACGCTTCCAGAGATTATCAGAGGCGTTGATCTGGCTGGAACCGGCGTTGGAATCGTGGATATCGAAAGTGTTGTTACAGGCGAAAAAATCGAGGTTGGCGACGTGGTCATATGCCTTGAGAGTAGCGGCGTTCACAGCAACGGCCTCACACTAGCAAGGAAGGTGCTCTTGAAACACTACTCGATAGATGACAAAATCTTTGGCGAAAAAACCGTGGGCCAGGAGCTGCTGACCCCGACAAAGATCTATGTGCCAGAGGTGATGGAGCTTGTTGAAAAAGTGGATATTCACGGGCTTGCAAACATCACCGGCGGAGGACTGGGGAATTTGCAGCGCATCACCAAATACGGATTTGAAATCACCAATCTACCGGAGCCGCAAGCAGTGTTTAAAAAGATTCAGCAGCTAGAAAATATTGTTGACAGCGAGATGTATCGCACATTTAACATGGGAGTCGGATTCTGCGTTGTGGTGAAAGCAGGGGATGCAGACGCTGTAATAGAGATTTGCAAAACACAGGGCACAACGGCGCAGGTAATTGGAACAGTTATCGAAGAACCAGGCGTACGTGTGAAAGACTTCGTGCTGAGTTATTAAAAAAATTAATAAACCAGACTAAAATAGACCTTTAAAAATTCCAGCTTTAAAACCAATAATGGATATACTAAAGAAAATCAAAGCCCAATTTCGGTGATTCCATGCATATACCTTTGAGCCGTCAAGCGGAGGGATTGGTAAAAGGTTGAACCAAGCAAGAAGAAGATTAATGCTTATACTCAATGCCATAATTTCAAACCCTAATGCCGTTTTAACAAAAAGAGGCTTTAAAATAAAAAAAAGGATTGCAAGTGCTACATTTGTCGCCGCGCCTGCGAGACTGATATAGGCATTCTGCTTTTTTGGCATGCCTCGGTAGCCGCTGTGGATATAAACTGCACCAGGAGCTAAAAATAAAAACCACCTTGTAAGGCCCATGAGAATCCCTAATAGTAGACCTTTCTCCCAGTATCGGAATTCCGCCCAGTAGCCGTATCGCTGTGCCACGAATTTATGAGCCAGCTCATGGGCGATGAAGGCCACGCCAAATGTGAGAAGCATGATGATGAATCCGTCTACGGAAAATGAGCCGAAGAAAAACAATGTGAGCGCTAGGGTTATCACGAAAAGCGCGATTCCAATATGCTTAAGCTCTGTTTCAGAAAACCTCATGAAAACACACCTCGAAGCATAGGCACAAGAACCTTCGGAATAAAGGTAAACGTTCCAATTGTGCTGCCTATATTTGCAAGTGCCGCGACCAATAGGACCTTAAACGCCCTGTTTCGATAAAGCTCCCGATAGCCAGAGATTTTGAACATCTCCTTCACATCGCCCACAGTGGTTCTGCGAATCTTGGCCTCAGAAAGGCCTGCAAACCAGCCTGCGGCGAGAAGCGGATTTAAGGAGGTCAAAGGTGAAGCCAGCATGCCCACGAGAATAGAGATAGGATGGCCGCCGGCAATCGCAACACCAATCCCCGTTGGAATCGCGTTATAAGTTATCCAGAGCAGAATCGAGCCTTGAATATCGATGCCCTGATAAAAGGCAAGCGCAAAGGATGCGATGATTGCCGCCGGAATCGCGTACTTCAATGTAGCAAAGAAATAACCCTTCTTCTTGGTCTCAAGACTCGCAATGTCTGGAAGCGTTTCAGGACTTGCGAGATAGCGTTCAATACCACGCTTATGCCCGGCGCCGATAACGGCTACAATGTTTTCATTTACATTTGAAAGCGCGAGAAGCCTCGACGCCATATAAGCATCACGCTCATCCACAAGCGAGCTGTAAAGCGACGGCGCAACACTTTTGAAACTTTCCAAGATGTCCACAAGATTTTCATCTTTTTTCAGCTCCTCAATATCAACCTCCTCACCAGACCCGAAAACCCCGAAAACCAGCTCCTTTAAAAGCCTGAGCTTCTCCCAAAAACCCATGTTCCCAATGGCACGTGAAAGCGTGATTTTAATATCCCTGTCGATAAGCGCAATCCGCGCGCCTGTTTCAGATGCGGACTCCATTGCCACAAGCATCTCTTTACCCGGCGTTATCCCCATCTCCTCGCCGATGCGCTTCTGAAAAAAGGAGAGCAGCATATTCACAACAAAAAGCAGGGAGTTACCTGATTTTATTAGGTCGAGAACCGGCACATCACGCTGATCCTTAAGCCCGTCATGCCTGGCCTGACAAAGCTCAACAGCAACCACATCAGGCTGCACGTCAAAAATGGTTTTGCGAACCTCTTCAACACTGTTCTTCGAAACATGAGCGGTTCCAATAAGGTGTATCATCCGTCAAGTATTATATAACACTAATGATAAAACTTTTCCCATGTTGCTACTTGTAAGCCCGATTGATTTGTCTGAAGCACGAGCAGCGTCAGTTGGAGGCGCAGACATAATCGACGTGAAAAACCCAGCCGAGGGATCGCTTGGCGCAAACTACCCCTGGGTAATTGAAGAGATAAAAAAAGCGCTCCCACCACATGCACAGATCAGCGCAACAATAGGCGATCTCACAGGCAAACCAGGAAGCGCCTCCCAGGCGGCATACGGACTCTCAAAAATTGGAGTAAACTACATAAAAGCAGGACTCCTCGTAACAAACCAAAAAGAAGCAGAAAAAATCGCCGAAGCAATCACAAAGGCAACAGAAAAAACAAAATCAAAAATCATCCTCGCAGCATACGCCGACTACAAAGACACATGCACAATCAACCCCCAAACCCTCCCCGACATAGCAGAAAAAACAGGCGCACACGGCGTGATGATAGACACATATAATAAAAATGGGAAAACACTGTTTGACCACATGACAACAGAAGAACTAACAAGATTCACCCAAACAGCCAAAACAAAAAAACTCATAACCGCACTAGCAGGCACAATCCAACAAAAACACATACCAAAACTCAAAAAAATAAACCCAGACATAATCGGCATCCGCAGTGCAGTATGCACAAAAAATGATAGAGTCAACGGAAAGATTGAAAAAGACAAAGTAAAACAATTCAAACAACAGATAAACCAATAAAGGGCGTGTGGTCTAGCTCGGTCATGACGTCGCCTTCACACGGCGAAGATCCCCAGTTCAAATCTGGGCACGCCCATCCAGCTTTTCTTTCATGTAAAGAAAATCTGGTGCAAAAGAAACCTGAATTTTGCTGACACAAAATTCTCCATGGGCTAAACGAGCACTAGCGGAGGAAACCAAAAAATCCACATACTTCCGAAATGGTTGAATTCTCCAAAAGTTTTTAACATTCAACTGAATTCTTAATTTCACGGAGGCGTGGAAAAATAGATTTATAATACCGATAACTAGGGGTAAACAACGAGTATGATGTTAAAAGCAAGTATTGACCTTCTGAAAGGATTTGCCTCAGGGAGCGTTGTACTTATTTTACTATATTTACCATTATCTATTCTAGAGGGAAATCTTTCGAGTTTAGAGGTGATTGGAATAGATGTTTTTATCTACATTTTATCAACTATTAAAATCTATAGTTGGTCGAGGAAGGAAAACAGAAAATATTTTTTTTGGGGCTACTCATCCATGCCTATTGTCATCATTTCCCTAATTATATTTTATTGGTTTTGCAGGGTTATATGGCGGGTTTTCACCAGGAAACCCATATTAGGTTTTTCAAATACCGGGAGTTAATAAAGGATTTGAATCCTGTTTGTGCCACAAATAAACTATTCGCAGCCGTTTCAGCCATTTACATAAGTCCGATGTTAGATCAATACAAGCCTTTTTATGGAAAAAGCCTTGTCCACTTCCACGGAGAATACTTGCGAAGCTGATATGGCAATCCAAAAACCCAAAATTTGCTATCACAAATCTCTTCAACTAGAGTGAAATATGTAAATTCAATCGAACATTTTGTGTTCGATTGGGGCAAAGTCCTTTTTTCGACCACATTTTGCGAGAGTTTTATTTTTGGGCCGCATTTTGGCTGGGCTATAGCCCGAAGGCGCACAGCACAGCTAAAAGGGGAGGGAAAAGGCAGATCACTCGACACCGATTCAAAATCAATGCTTTTTATTGTAGAATAAAAGACCCACATGAAATAGAGCTAACGCTCCGATAACTGTAATAAAAAATTGGCGTTGTCCGCCAATGCAATAAGTCCGATGTTAGATCAACGCCTGCTTATCAGCCTTTTGGGAACGGGATAACTTAGACTATTAGTAACCGCGGGCTGAACACCTCGGCCGAAGCCTCGGTGCGTACACCCCGGTCCTATCAACCCGATCTTCTATCGGTGTCTTTGTTCCCACCAAGATGTTGCTGTCGCCAGCCCCATCTTGCCATATTCTGCACACATACACACTTTTTTCCATCAACAGATTTTTACAAGTATTCTCGCAGGAAGCGACGGAAAAAAGGGTCGGGTGGAAAATGGTTGTCTATTTTCAGGAGTGGTTTCGTGCTTAGATGCTTTCAGCGCTTATCCACATACGGCGTAGCTGCCCAGCGGTGCCTTGTCAGACAACTGGTAAACCAGAGGCCACGGCCCCCCGTTCCTCTCGTACTAAAGGGACCTTTCCCTCAGACAACCTGCACTCCAAACAGTTAAAAACAAACCTGTCTCACGACGGTCTAAACCCAGCTCACGATCCCCTTTAATGGGCGAACAACCCCACCCTTGGGTGCTGCTGCACACCCAGGATGGAAAGAGCCGACATCGAAGTAGCAAACCGCGAGGTCGATATGAACTCTTGCTCGCGACAACTCAGTTATCCCCGAGGTACCTTTTCTGTCATCACCAGCCCCCATCGAGGAGGACATGGTGGTTCGCTAGGCCACTATTTCTAGATTGGAAACCTTGCTTGTAGGATTCCAATAAGACCAGCTTTTGCCCTTGCACTCTACAGCGGATTTCTGACCCGCTTGAGCTGATCTTAGGGCCCTCTTGATACCTTTTCAAGAGGGTACCGCCCCAGTCAAACTGCCCACCTATCGATGTCCCATGCTTACGCACGGTGAGTATTATGGCGAGGCAAGGGTAGTGTCTCATTGTTGACTAACCAAGACCCGAAAGCCTTGGATCAAACATCTCCTACCTACGCTGAGCAAACCAAACCATAACACAACGACAAGCTGCAGTAAAGGTCCACGGGGTCTTCTTTACCCGTTTGGAGGCCCTGGTCTGTGCACCAGGATAACAGGTTCACCGGACTTCAGTCAGGGACAGCAGGAGTCTCGTTGATCCGTTCATGCAAGTCGCCAATTAAGCGACAAGGTATTACGCTACCTTAAGAGGGTTATAGTTACCCCCGCCGTTTACCGGAGCTTCGTCTCGTTGGACCGAGAGTTAACTTACCGGCACTGGGCAGGATTCAAGGTCAGTACACACCCTTTCGGGCTTGCTGAACCCTACGTTTTTATTAAACAGTCGGACTCCCCTAGTCACTGAGACCAGCCTTTACACAAGGCTGGCACCCCTTCTACCCAAGGTACGGGGCTAATTTGCCGAATTCCCTTGACTGAATTGCTCCGACACGCCTTAGCCTTCTCAGCTAGGGGCACCTGTGTCGGTTCTCGGTACGGACACAAAGAATTCCTTTTACTCTCTTTTCACGGACACCAGGGATGAGCCAAAACCAAATACATGGTCCATTTAGACGTTCATCCAGTTCTCACCGTTACGGTTCTCCCCGGACTTATATCCTTAGACAGACAGACAAGTCTGCAAGGCCTACCCCGATGTGTCAAGAGCAAACTAGCGTTGCCACATGTATCTTTGCGGTACAGGAATATTAACCTGTTTCCCTGTCGACCATGTCAAATTAAGCATGGCCTTAGGACCGACTAACCCTCAGCTGACGAACATTGCTGAGGAAACCTAGCCCCTTCGGCGGAATGGATTCTCACCATTCTATGCTGCTACTACTGGCGGGATACTTATTCCACGGGGATCCAAAAGAACTTACGCCCTTTCTTCTACTCTCCGCGGACACCTCCCTATCCTAATCTCTCGATTATCTAAGGTATCGGTGACAGGCTTAACCCTGTCGATTTTCGGGGCACGCGCCCTCGGCGGGTGATCTGTTACGAACTCTTTAAAGGATGGCTGCTTCTAAGCCTACCTACCCGCTGTTTTAGGCCACATACACCCTTTGTATTTAGCACTTAGCCTGTACTTACGGACCTTAACCTTAGTCTGGGTTATTCCCCTTGCGGACACCAAGCTTACCCCGGTGCCCTCACTGCAGCCTTCTACGGCGATAACATATTAGGAGTTTGACAGAATGCCGAGGAATTTCTTCCCCTAAACACTCAATCAGTGCTCTACCCTGCTATCTACCTCCAGCCGCGCTGTCCTTCGAGACATTTCGGGAGGAACCTGCTGACACCAGTCTTGATTAGCCTTTCACCCCTAGCCCCAGGTCACCCGAACGATTTGCATATCAGTACCGGTAACGGACCTCCATCGCGCTTTCGCGAGACTTCATCCTGCCCAGGGCTAGATCGACTGGTTTCAGGTCCTACAGCTATGACTCCGGGCACTTTCACACCCCGTCCCTCATACACCCGAAGGTGTATTGCGGACTTGTTGCTTTCGCTTTGGCTTCAGGCATAATACCTTTAACCTCGCCATAACCATAGATTCCCCGCCCCGTTTTTCAACACGTACGACACGACCCTGGTCCTCTCTTCTCGTACACATGCCTTACGACATTATCCTTCGAAGAGACTCAAACCCTTTCAGGCCGTGCCAGACTATCACCATCTAGCTTCAGGTTCTTTTCACCCCCAGTTAAGGGTACTTTTCAACTTTCCCTCACGGTACTAGTACACTATCGGTCTTAAAACGTATTTAGAGTTGGGAGTCGATGCCTCCCACATTCACACGGGATATCCAACCCATGCTACTCTGGAGTCTATCACAATCATGCATCCTCTGTCTACGGGGCTATCACCCTCTATAGCACAGCTTTCCAGAAGATTTTGACCTCGGATGTTTAGATTGCATATGATAGATCCGAACACCACATTTATCCGCTGTTTCCAGCGGATATTCAGTTTGCTCTCAGCCGTTTTCGATCGCCTTTACTCACGGCATCGCATATTGCTTTCTTTTCCTGCGGGTACTAAGATGCTTCAATTCCCCGCGTTCCCCTATTCAGCCGAAGCCGAATATTTCTACGGTTCCCCGTAGAAGGGATTCCCATTAGGACACGTTGGGTTCAATGGATACGTGCGCCTCGCCCAACCGTTTCGTCGCTTGTCACGTCCTTCATCGGCGTCTTAAGCCAAGTCATCCACTAGATGGTATCTGTTATCCTGTTCTTACTAGGGCGTCAAAGCAGATTACGCTCTAACATCGGACTTATGCAATGGCGTCAACAACTCTAAGTTGTGAGTCTAAGCCTTTTGAACCGCAAAATTACTCTTGCGGGCCTCATTTATTTTTCAATAAATTTCATGGAACAATTTCGCAATAGCGAAAATGTGGGTTTCTTTTCCACCAGGTTTTTCTTACACAAGAAAAAGCTGGATGGACCCGACGGGATTTGAACCCGTGGCGTCTCGCCTGCAAAGCGAGTGCTCTTCCGGACTGAGCTACGGGCCCTTGAAGCAGCTCTATTTTCTGCCTCTCCTTTAAAAAGCTTTACTCGGCAATAGCTGAGTAGGGGCTTATTCAAAAGGGGCGAACGTAGCAAAGCCCAGTGAAATATAAGCTCGATAGTTATAGTGCTTAGCAAACCAAGTGGATTTTTTATGTATTGCACAGGAGGTGATCCACCCGCAGCTTCCGCTACGGGTACCTTGTTACGACTTAACCCTCCTCGCGGAATCCAGACTCGAATACGCCCAAAGGACGTAGCCTCGACCAAACTCCACTCGGGTGGCTTGACGGGCGGTGTGTGCAAGGAGCAGGGACATATTCACCGCGCGATGATGACACGCGATTACTAGGGATTCCGGCTTCATGTGGGTGAGTTGCAACCCACAATCTGAACTTGGGATGGCTTTGGGGATTTCCTTCTCCTCTCGGAGTCGAAACCTATTGTACCATCCATTGTAGTCCGCGTGTAGCCCGGGACATTCGGGGCATACTGACCTATAGTCGCCCGCACCTTCCTCCAGTTTATCACTGGCGGTCCCCTTAGAGTGCCATCTCCCCAGATGGGAAGACGTCGCAACTAAGGGCACGGGTCTCGCTCGTTGCCTGACTTAACAGGACGCTTCACAGTACGAGCTGACGACGGCCATGCACCTCCTCTCGGCTCGTCAAGCAAAGTCATCAGCTTGGCTATCATTCTGCCGTCGATCCCGGTGAGTTTCCCGGCGTTGAATCCAATTGAACCGCAGACTCCACCCCTTGTGGTGCTCCCCCGCCAATTCCTTTAAGTTTCTACCTTGCGGTAATACTTCCCAGGCGGCACGCTTATCAACTTCTCTTCGGCACTGCACGCCCTCGTAGAGCATGCAACACCTAGCGCGCAGCGTTTACGGCCAGGACTACCGGGGTATCTAATCCCGTTCGCGCCCCTGGCTTTCGTCCCTCACCGTCGAGCTTGCTCTAGTCAGACGCCTTCGCCACTGGTGGTCCCCCTAGGATTATAGGATTTCACCCCTACCCCAGAGGTACCTCTGACCTCTCTCAACTCCAAGTCTGGCAGTATCTCCGGAATTCCTCCAGTTAAGCTGGAGGATTTACCCAAAGACTTACCAAACCGGCTACGAACGCTTTAGGCCCAATAAAAGCGGTCACCACTTGCGCTGCCGGTGTTACCGCGGCGGCTGGCACCGGTCTTACCCAGCACTTATTCGTTTAGCTACTTACACTAAACAAAAGCCTTACCCTAAGGCAAGGCACTTGGAGTTCCCACGTCACGCTTTCGCGCATTGCGTAGTTTTCGCGCCTGCTGCGCCCCGTAGGGCCTGGGGCCGTGTCTCAGCCCCCATCTCCGGGCTATGTCTCTCAACACCCGTACCGATAACGGGCTTGGTGGTCCTTTACACCACCAACAACCTAATCGGGCGCAGGCTCATCCTAAGGCGCCGGAGCTTTGGGCGAAGTATCGTTCCAGACATCTTCACCTATCAGGTATTATTCCCAGTTTCCCGGGATTATCCCTGACCTTAGGGTAGATTACCCACGTGTTACTGAGCAGTCCGCCGAGTTCACGAAGAACTCTTGACTCGCATGGCTTAATCGAACTCCAATAGCAGTGACCTCCGGCAGGATCAACCGGAATTGTTACCACAAGGTTTGCTAAGTTTCACCACTATCGAACTTTCGTCAGACTCGAAATTCATGGTGTGAATTTTACTCGAGTCTCCACATAATGTTTCATTACATAGAATTTAAACTCTTCATCTTAGAGGCTTCTTAGCCTAACATCAGAGTTTATTGCCGTGGCAATGAACAATATTATATTTGGGGGGTATCAAGAGCAAATAAAATTAGAATGCCCGCATGGGGGGCGGGCGTGTTTTTTATCGGATGTGGTTGCTTGAGAGCCTGGAGTATTCGACTTTCTTTTTGTATTGTGTGTAGCTTCGTCGTCTTGCAACGTCTCTCGATGTGATGATGCCCACGATTTTGCCTGTTTCCATGACTGGGAGACGTCGTATTTTTTCTGTTGCAAATATTTCGGTCGCGTCTTCAAGGGGGGAGTCTGCGTCGATTGTGCATCTGAGGTCGGTCATGATTTCTTTGACTGCCATTTTTGTGGGTGTTATGTCTTCTGCGACCACTTTATTCAGGATGTCTCGTTCTGTGACCATTCCCCATTTTTTGGAGTGGACTTTCACTAGGACTGAGCCTATCTCTTTTTTTCTCATTAGCTTTGCAGCTTCTGAAACGGTTATCTCTGGTTCGACTATTGTGGCCGAGTGCATTATGTCTCTAACTATCATGATTATTAATTATAAACTACGTCATATAAATACTTAACGATAGGGCAGCGCACGTGGCATTTTCCGCAGCCAAGACAACCCTCACCCACCCAAACCTTGCCGCCCCGAAACTCGATAGCTCCATGCCCACAATGGGCAAGGCAAACACCACATCCAAGGCATAGCCCCGCCCGCAACGAGATGTCATCAGTAACCTCGCCGCCAAGGACGGAGGCCAGGTTTTCCACCCTCGTAACGTCAGACTCAGCCAGACCGGCCCGCCGCCTGCGATCACAGGGCTCCACACCCAGATCCTCCATGAGATTCTTCTGACCCTTTGGAAGACTGCGCCAGCGCCAAAAGCCAAAGCGCACTTCATCCGCAGAAAACCCCTGTGAAAGCAAGGCTTTTTCAAAGCGCTGCCACATCTCTGGGTGCAGCTCCCTGAATGAATAGGTCTCTGCAAGCGATGACGCGGGGCAGACCCAGCAGCCGATGCGCTCAAGCCCCTGTTCATAGAGCGGGTTTGAATCAGCCCCCTCTCTAAAGATGTAGAGCCAGATGTGCAGTGCTGTCCAGTTTTGAATCGGGCTTGCGCAGAGCTGTCGGGGGAGCCATGAGTTTCTCCATATCCGCCCGCTTTTGGCCCTGATTTCTGACTCGTAGCGCCTCTGCCCGATGAAATTGAGAAAGCCCTCTGGGTAGCTTTCGGCCATGATCTTTGCAACCGGCCCCAGCTTTGAGACTTTACAGCACCACCGATAGTCGCGTCCGCTCATCCCAAAGACCTCCAGCCCTTTCCAGAATCGATCGCCCGCCTCTGCTGTGATAAGGTCCAGGTCAAATTCCCTTGCGATTTTTTCTACATATTCCAGTGTCTCTGGAAACTCTATTCCAGTGTCAATAAAAAGCACCTTTGGCTCAATTATTTTTCTCACAAGCAGAAGTGTCGCCAGGCTGTCTTTTCCGCCGCTAAAGGAGACCACAACCGGCAGGTCATGCGTGTCTATTGTCTTTTTGATAAAAGCGTGCGCTTCAGATTCAAAGCTTTGGATCACACCTTTATTCGCAGCGAGAAGCGCCTCCCGGCCCTGTCCGCCCGCTGGTATCCGATTGTCTCCGGTTCCAGCGCGCTTTCTCACTTTTACAAACATTCCTTTATCAGTGGACGCGGCCTGCTCGCCTGAAAACCGGGTCTTCCCCACTGCGATAACCCTGCCTCCAGCGGTGACAATCACCTCTTGACCAGCCTGAAGACTGCGGTCAAAGTCCACGACACCGGGCATGAGAACGCTTTTTCCATCTAAAATGTACTTGGCAGCATCTCTTGCAACCTCGACAAAACCCTTCGACGCCCCAGCAGCCCAGATGCGGGCAGCGCCTTCGAGGCGAGGCATAAATTCCAGATGCAGTTTTTCAACGTCAAATCGAAGCGCACCTGCAACCGCGCCGTCAATGATGATCTCATCGAATCTGTCAAAACCTGGAACGCTGTTAAGCAGGACGATGCGCTCATCTGTAATCAAGGGCACGCCGAAGCCCTCTTCTGCTGCCTGGTTGATTACTTCAATGTCCCAGGCGAAGGCCGGCCTGACGTCGCCTGGCGGGGTGATAGATATTTTTTCAGTCGCCTTTTCGCAGGCAGAGCAGCGTTTCGCAAGCACCGGCACGTTGCAGCTTTGGCACCAGTATAAGTCGATTCTGCCGAGGTAAGGAGCCTTCATGGCTAAGGGTTTAAATAGCATTAGTTATTTATAACTGATGTAAGTGAGGTAAGCCTATGACAAAGATAGAAGGGAAGGTGCTATTATCAAGGAATGTGGTGAGCGACCGTGGGACTGTTATTGGTAAGCTTACAGACCTTTCGATGGAGACTCGCAGCGGAAAGGTTACAATGCTTGTTGTTAAGCCTTCAAACGAGATTGACGCGCGCATGTTTGTTACAAATGACTACGGCGAGATATTCATCCCTTTTAACGCGGTCAAAGCTATTAAAGACGTAATTATCGTTAACGAGACCGGGATTCCGAGGGCATAGGTTTGGATCTGAGGGAGGCGATTTCCAGTCGCAGAAGCATACGTTCTTTCAGCCCGCAGCAAGTTGATCGTTCGGTGATTGACAGGATTCTTCTGGACGCAAACAAAGCTCCGAGCGCGGGAAATCTGCAGGCACGGGATTTTATTGTTGTAACAGCGGTGGAGGTTAAAAAGAAAATTGCTGAGGCCGCCTTGAATCAGGCTTTTATCGCTGAGGCGCCGGTGGTTGTTGTGGTCTGCGCAAACAAAGCCCGAAGCATGTCTAAATACGGCCGCCGTGGGGCAAATCTTTACTCCATTCTTGACGCCGCACTTGCAGCCCAAAACCTCATGCTCTCATGCATAAATGAAGGCCTCGGAAGCTGCTATGTAGGTGCATTCAACGAGGGAAAAGTTAGGAAGATACTGGGCCTCCCGAAGACCGCGGTGCCGGTGGGAATCATCCCGATTGGTTATCCAGACGAAAACCCTATCCCGACTGACCGGCTGCCCATTGAACAAATTGTTCATTGGGAAGAATGGTAGGCTGATTTTATGGAAATTGGGATGATATGTTCGTGATTAAATTTTAAGTTGAGGAAACTTTTTCTTGAATTTCAGTAACAATTCCTGGATTTTTTCATGGTTATTCTGCCGTTGATAAATCGCGATGAGTTGGGGGAGGAACGCTTCAGTCACCTCAAAAAATTCACCGTCGTAAGCGATTATCAGTGCTTCATTAAAGTATTTAAGGGCTTTATCATAATTCTTCTTTTTCTCAAAGACGATCCCAATGTTTCCAAGTTTAAATGCTAATCCTTCTTTTCGGTCCATTTCTTTATCTAAATCCATCCCTTTTTTGTAATACTCTAGTGCTAAATCAAGATTTCCAATAGCCATGTAAACGTTTCCAATATTACCATATTTAATTGCCATCCCTTCAGTTCTATCAAGTTCTTTATCTATTTCCAAACCTTCTTGATAGAAGCTTAACGCCTTTTCATACTCCTTTTTTTGTAAATAGACATTTCCAATGTTCCCGTAGGCAATTGCCGCACCTTCCTTTATTCCAAATTCTTTATATGTGTTCAAACTCTTGTGGAAGTGGTAGAGTGCATTATCATAATTCTTCTCTAACCTATCGACCACTCCGATATTCATATAGGACTTTGCAATTCCTTTTTTATTATTGAGTTCTCTGTCAATATCCAAGGCTTTCTGGTAATATTCTAGAGCTTTACCACGCATACCTTTTTTCTTAAAGACAATCCCTATGTTTTTGTAGGCCCTTGCTATTCCTTCTTTATTATTGAGTTCTCTGTCAATATCCAAGGCTTTCTGGTAATATTCTAGTGCTTTTTCGAGCACCCCTCTTTTATCGTAAGCAATCCCAAGGTTACCAAATGCGGTTGATTTTCCTTCCCGTTTTAGAGCAAGTTTTGAAGATTTAATTAAATTATCTTCGGCTTCTAAATAGTTTCCAAGCAGTAAATGACATACTCCTATAAAGTTATAAATTGCAGTTTTCTGTTCGTTAGAAGGATTATTTCCTAATGCTTCATTTAGAAATACTAACGCATCTTTATACTTCTCATTATTGATACATTTCTGGCCTTTTTCGAAACTCTGCCTAATAGGATTTGATTTCGGCAGCTGCGGAATCCCATTGAGATAAATACCCGTTTCAAATTCGATTTCTAATCCCTTTGGACCTATTCCAAGTTTCGTCACGGGCCCGCTTCTTCTAATAAAAACTAAGGAAAAAACAATGATTAGAATTGCGATTATTAATAGACCAAACAAAGCTATTATATTTTGACTTAATTTCTCAATCAAAGTTACTAAGCTGTTTGTCTCGGGCATCAAGACAATAAGATTATCCAAATTTAAATAGATTGCTAAATTAATTATTTAGTGTTTTTCATGGCTTTAAACCCAACGCTCTCCAGATACTCATAGGTCTTTGTGCCGGCACCGTGTTCCATGAAAAGCTGGAGATCCTCGAATGTGTCAATGTCCAGAGATAGAGGGAACGAATCATGCACATGCATTTTGAGTCCTTTTTCCCGTGCCTCCCTTTGATGATCTGTGAAACTATCAGATGTGAACCTGCTTTCCATCACATTCGGCGGCCTGCGGTATAAGATGCCTGTTCCGCCGTCGCGCGCCTTTGTGATAACCACCGGCGTGTCTCGGCCCAGCTCCAGAACCTTCCCAATCTCATCAGCACGTGTAAGAGGCATGTCAGCCGGCACGAAAAGAGTTGCCCCAGCACCCCGACTCACAGCGAAATTGTTTGCCTGCACAACCGCGCTGTTCAGATCTCTTTCACCCTCCTGCAAAAGAAACATAACATTTCCAAGACCCGAAAGATGGGATGAAATGTCCTCAGGGCTGATAACAACAGTGGGCAGGTTGGATACCGCCATTAGCACGTCAGAAAGCATGGCAAGAAGCAGCTGCTTACGCTGCCCAGCCGTGAGACTATCGGCCAGCCTGGATTTCGCATTATCCAGGTCCTTCACAGGTATCAGGGCAAAGGTTTTCATCATCTTATGCCAGCACGGTCGATGATCTCACCCACATATGCATCCATGCCCACAGGCATGATATGCACGCCAGCAAAGCCTAGCTCTTTAATATCATGCAGGAGTCCGGCGGTGATTTCGATTGTGGCGTCTTTTATGTCCTTCGCATTTTTCAGTGTGTCAATCATCTCCTTTGGGATGGTTACGCCTGGAACGTTTGCAGCCATAAACTTGGCCATTCCCACAGATTTGAGAGGTGCGATACCTGGGAGGATAGGGAGATCGAGGTGGCTTGTGGCATCAAGCATTTTTTCAAGCACTCCTGTATCATAGACGCACTGTGTCTGGGCGAAATCCGCGCCTGCCGCAATCTTCTTCTCAAGCTTCATAATCTCTGGCTCTAAAGGTTCTACCCCAGGACTCAACGCCACACCGATAGCCATCTCAGGCGCAACGTCCAGCTTGTTTCCGGCGTAGTCTGTGCCGTCATGAATCATCGTCCTTAGAAGGTCCACCAGCTCAACTGACCCAAGGTCGAAGACCGGCTTGGCCTGAGGATGATCACCAAGTGAAGGGTGATCCCCGGTTAGGGCGAGCACGTTTTTGATGCCCAGCGCCGCAGCACCAAGTATGTCGCTTTGAATAGCTATTCGGTTTCTGTCACGGCAGGTCACCTGATAGACCGCTTCAAGGCCCACCTCATTCTGCATGATATGGCATGGCACAAGGGTGTTCATGATCACAATGCCCAGTGGGTTGTCTGTAACGTTTGCAGCCACCACAT
>BDTI01000110.1 GCA_002923215.1 archaeon BMS3Abin16
GGGGTTTTTTCGACGATCTCTTCCTCTGTGCTTGGACGCTGAAAAAACTGGAAAAAACCTATGGAGCTGAGGTTCTATCTAATAACTGGAGCGGCAAAGCCGAGCTTAGCAAAGTTGTGGATGAAACTTATCACGCTGGTAGGGAGTGGCTTTCCGGGATGGAAGAAACAATACTGCGAGCGGCAGGCCTAAAACCTGGTGACTTCAAAGGAGTCTAATAATCGAGTCAGGGCGGTGCAGTCGGGCCGATAAAATTATAATTCACCTAGATAAATTTCATAGTATATGTCGCCTCGAGTTTTGCTGCTACTCGTGTCAATCGGGATACTCATAGTTAATCTGTTCACCGTCAGGTTTCGTGAGCGTAAAGCGACAAGCTTTGAAAACCGGCTCAGAGCAGTTGCAGAAAATGGTGGTGAAACTCTAACGGTTGAAGGGATTTCACAGGCGCTTGAGATACCGATTTATGATGCGAAGATTCTTACTCGAAAGTTTGTTTCAAAGGGGAAGATGGATGTGCAGGGGATTGAAGGGGAAGAAGTGTATGTCTTTAAATCTTGACCCTTGCTGATTCGCCCGGCGCAATCTTAGGCAGAGGGATAAAGCCTTTTT
This sequence comes from archaeon BMS3Abin16, assembly GCA_002923215.1. Classification (GTDB taxonomy): domain Archaea; phylum Hydrothermarchaeota; class Hydrothermarchaeia; order Hydrothermarchaeales; family SZUA-236; genus SZUA-236. The sequence continues at coordinate 613 of BDTI01000110.1, forward strand.
TTGTGGTGAGCGTTGCGCCTGAAACACTACTCTCGCCGTTGTTGGTCACAACCGCTGTGTCACCCACGATTTTCAGGCTTAGCTGGCTGCGAAGCTTCCACCAATCAGAAACCTCTGATCCTGTGGCAACCCACACATTCCTGCTCTGCAGGTGTTTTAAAAAGGCCTCCCAGCGGCTGTCCACATTTTCAGGCATGGTGTAGAATGTGAAAACTCCTCCTGCATCCAATGTTTTTTCAAAGGCCATGTAGAAAAGCGGTAGATAATCTTTAACATCATCATTCCAAAATGGGTCGTAAGACACTGAAAGCGGCAGCTTTACCACGCCTTCTTCAACTGTGGGGAGAAGTCCTGTTTCAGACGCGGAATAACTGTATTTCAGATCGCTTAGCGCGGCAAGTGTTTCAGGGCTGCTTTTGAGATAGGGCGCTCTAAAACCCCTGGGGTTGAATCCCTGTTTTGTGAGCATGGTGTGGGCGCGTTTGATGCTCTTTCGCTGGCCTTCATAGTCCGCAGGCCACGTACTCTGATCCCAGCCTTTATTTCCAACTTCAAACTGGTGGAGCGGTTTTAAAATTTCTTCTGCACCCTCGTAGTATCCTGCCACAACAAAAAAGGTTGCCTTTGCATCATATTTTTCAAGCAAGTCTACCGTCCTTATTATGTCAGTGGTCTGCGCCTGCTCCACGTCAAATGTGATTACAGCGGCCACGTCATATCCGCTGGGCCAATTGGAGATTTGAACCTTCTCGCCGATGCAGCCTGACGCTGCGATAATCAGGACCAGCAAAACCAGATATCCATATTTCAAACTTCCACCAAGAAAAAATGAGGGTTAACTTAATTATTAATCTTTGCATCATCGGGGGGCGGGTTTAGAGAACAACCCTTAAATAATCTGGAGGGTAAAATAAGGAGGATGACCCTTGATTATGTTGCTGAGACTTCTGAAAAGATTCAGTCAATGGAGATTCGGGGCGCGGGCAAGATCGCCAGAAGCGCGGCTGATGCTCTCAGGCAGTTTGCAAAAGACTCGGATGAAGAAAGTATAAGCGAGTTTCTCCGCCAGCTCAGAGAGGCAGGAGACATTTTGATTTCATCGCGGCCCTCTGCGGTTTCACTCCCAAACAGCGTGCGATACATCCTGCATAGGGTGGAAAACACAAGCACAGACGATGTTGAAGATTTGAAGGAGGCGACGATTAAGGTTGCTGATAGTTTTATCAAAAACTCGGTGGAGGCTGTGGAGAAGATCGGCTTATACGGTGCCAAGCGAATTGAAGACGGTGACACTGTGATGACCCACTGCAATTCTGCAGCCGCACTTGAAGTTATTAAAAGCGCATGGGGTGAGGGTAAAGATATCCGTGTAATCGCCTCTGAAGCCCGGCCAAGGTATCAGGGCCATATCACGGTGCGGGAGCTTGCGGCTGAGGGGATTCCTGTAACCCTTATCGTTGATTCTGCTGTGCGGGCTGTGATGAAGCAGGTGGACAAGGTTGTGGTAGGCGCTGACAGCATAGCTGCAAACGGAGCTGTAATAAACAAGATCGGAACATCGCAGATAGCGCTCTGCGCTCACGAAGCCAGGGTCAGGTTCTTTGTAGCCGCTGAAACCTATAAATTTCATCCTGAAACCCTGCTTGGAGACACTGTTGAAATTGAGGAGCGCGACCCCTCTGAGGTTGCCGATCCCGATGATTTTGAAGGGGTTACTATTCGAAACCTGGCATTTGACGTGACACCGCCTGAATATGTTGATCTCATCGTGACCGAAAAAGGCGTGATCCCTGCGCAGGCCGCGATTATGATTATCAAAGAGGAGTTTGGCTGGGCTGTGGGCGGCAGATGGTAGAGGTCATTGCTGTTCTGGATATTCGGGGTGGGGTGGCTGTGGCCGGAAAGTCCGGCCGCCGGGAGGAGTACAAGCCGCTTAAAACTGTTTTCTCAGAATCATCAAATCCGGTTGAAATAGCTGCCAGCCTTCCATATCCGCGGCTTTATGTTGCAGATCTCGATGGGATCACAAGTAGCCGGCCGGATATTGAACTGATAAAATCGCTTTCAAAGTTGAAGGATTTGATGGTTGATCTCGGTGTTAGAGGCGCAGATGATCTCAATTTTTTTACAAACATGGATTGTGACATCGTGCTCGGCACTGAAACTGTTACTGGAATGGAGGTGATAACCGAGGCGATACAGCGATTCGGCGGAGGGCGCGTAATCGTAAGTATCGATATGAAAAATGGGGCGGTACTCTCCAGTTTTCTGCCTTCTCATCCGGTAGACGCCTACGAAGTGCTCGCGGCAGCAGGTGTGGGGCGAGTGATATTTCTCGACATCTCATCGGTTGGCACCGGTAAATCCGACTATCTATTCATAAAAGATTTAAATAAGGCTGGGGAAATCCTCTTAGGCGGCGGGATAACAGCCGAGGACTTTGGGTGGTTGAAAGGCTCTCCTGTTGACGGGGTTCTCGTTGGAACCGCCATGCACCGAGGCGAGTTGGACGTGAGACAAAGTGGAAGTTGAAACACGGGAAATCAAGGTTAAAACAAAGGGCAACACAGATATAATTGACATAACCGGACTTGTGGGATCCGAGATCACAGCTTCAGGACTTCAGAATGGCACTGTCACAGTCTTTGTTCCCGGCTCTACGGCCGCGGTTTCAACGATGGAATACGAGCCAGGCCTAAAAAAAGACATTCCACTGGCGCTGGAAAAGATCGCGCCTGCCGCAGCGGATTACGCGCATCATAAAACCTGGGGGGATTTCAACGGCTCGGCCCATGTGAGGGCAGCATTGATCGGGCCAAGTATTGTTGTTCCCTTCACTGGGGGGCGGCTGGTTCTTGGAACGTGGCAGCAGATCGCGCTTTTTGACTTTGATACTGGTCCGCGAGACAGGCGCATTGTGCTTCAGATAATGGGGGTGAAATAGATATGTTCAAGAGGCCCAGGGGCACGCGGGACCTGCTGCCAGATGAGATGGCGGCGCGAAGAGCTGTGGAATCGGTTCTCAGACAAACTTTTGAGAGTTTTGGCTATGGCGAGATTCAGACGCCTACCTTTGAAAACCTTGAGCTTATCACCGCTAAATCCGGTGTGGAGATAACAGGGCATCTCTATGATTTCACGGATAAATCAGATAGGAACCTCGCGCTTCGGCCTGAGCTTTCCGCCCCGACTGTAAGACTCTATGTAAATGAGCTTCGCACACGACCTAAGCCGCGTAAACTCTATTATTTTGAAAACTGCTTTCGCTATGAACGGCCGCAGAAGGGGAGGTACCGGGAGTTTTGGCAGGCTGGAGTTGAACAGATCGGAAGCGCTCGTCCTGAGGCTGAGGCTGAGGCTCTCGCGCTGGCTGTGGCATGTCTTGAAAGGCTGGAGCTAAAGGACTTCCGGCTTTCAATCGGGCATCTTGGAATACTTCGAAGCCTGCTCGCATCCCACGGGCTTGACGACCAGGGGCAGAACCAGGTTATCGGCATGCTTGATCGGGGTGATGAAGAAGGGCTTTTGGGGCTTTCGCTTCCACCGGGTGCAAGAGAGGATCTCACCGCAGTTATCGGCCTCAAAGGAGAGGGTGCAGCTGTTTTGTCAAAGGCCAGAGAGGTGATTGGCACCCGGTGCGGGGATGTGCTGGATTCCTTTGACGCTGTGCTCAGCTTACTTCGCGGTTTTGGTGTGAAAGAGCCTGTAGTTGATCTCGGCATTGCGCGGGGTCTGGATTACTATACTGGAATGGTCTTTGAAATTCGGGCTGATGGGCTGGGCGCGCAGGATCAGATATGTGGAGGGGGGACCTATTCGCTTGTGAAGGTCTTTGGTGGTG
>BDTI01000111.1 GCA_002923215.1 archaeon BMS3Abin16
GGCTCCCGCAGACCCAGGTCTTCAACAAATTTTTTAAAGAGCAGATAATCATAGTGCTGCCCCGTGGTGGCGAAAACATACTCCACACTCTGTCGCTCCAACTCCCAGAGCACTGGAGCGAGCTTAATCACCTCCGGCCTTGTTCCCGCAACAACGAGCACCTTCATGTTAAAGCAATCAAAGGTCGTGGATATATATTACTTACCAAGATGTGGGCAGAAAAACAATAGGGGGCATAAGAAGTCAGAGGTTGATTGAGTATGCTGTGTGGATTATGTGTAAACGCGAACTCTGACAAGGGACAATTGGAGAGAACGAAGGAATAGCTCGTAGCCACCTGTTTGCTGCTGTGTGCAGTATTTCTCCTCTCAGTGTATCACTTTTTTCTATACAATATTATATACCTCAATTAACAAATAATGTTGGGCGAAGAAAAGCATGGCAAAGATGATAGTTGTATTGTTGTTTCTGGTGGTCTCAATTTCTGCTCTCCTTATCTGGGGGCGTTTAAGTTGGTCACAATACACAACGAATTTATCTGAAAAAGTAATGAACAGAGCTATCGAGACTCAAGAGGTAGTCGATCTTGATGAAGTAGACGAGCTTCCAAGCCCTGTAAAAAAATACTTTCACCATGTTCTTAAAAAGGGTCAGCCAATTATATCGAAGGTGTTTATCTCTCAAAACGGGGGCTTCAGGGCTAAGCCGGAAATGGCCGGATGGTCAGAAATGAAGGCTGTTCAATATTTTTCATCGGAACCAAGGGCTTTTGTCTGGGATTCACAAATATTTATTCTGCCGCTAGTATCTATCAATGTTTGTGATTCCTATATCGATGGCAAAGGAAGTATGACGGGTAAATTTCTTTCTCTTTTTACGCTGATAAACTCTCATGACGAAGAAGAATTGAATGCAGGGGCGCTGCAAAGATATTTGGCAGAGGCGGTCTGGTTCCCGACATCATTGCTGCCCAGCCAGGGTATATCATGGGAAGAGATTGACAGTAGTAAAGCAAAGGCCACGATTACAGACTCTGGGATAACTGTGTCATTAGAGTTTGAGTTTAATGAAAGAGGAGAGGCTGTTTCTGTTTACACCCCGGGTCGTTACCGTGAAGTCAAGGGAAAATATGAGCTTACACCCTGGAAAGGGAGATTTTCAAACTATATTGAAGTTGAGGGATATCGTATTCCGACTAAGGCAGAGGTGGAGTGGCATTTAAAAGATAAAACATACCCCTATTGGAAGGCTGAATTAATTGAGGTTAGATATGACAGTTGAGCCGGGTCATTAGTGCGCGCCGATAATGAAAAACCTGTTTTTAGCAAGACCCTAGGAAGGGTGTATCTTTTTATTTGTTAACCTCTTTTGCCTTTTTAGTGGAGTAATAATATCATGATAATAGTTAGATACGGCGAGATAGGTTTGAAGTCCCCGCAGACGAGAAGGGTAATGGAACAGAGGCTTGTAGAGAATATTAAGACCGTTGTTGGCGGCAAACCGATTCGAAGGGAACGGGGCCGTATATACATTGAATCCGGGAGCAGAGAAGATGCTGAGCGGGTTGCACGTGTCTTTGGTGTTGTGTCAACCTCTGTTGCTGTTAAAACAACTAGCGACGCTGAAACACTGATTTCAGATGCTGTGATACAGGCAAAAAAGGTAATCGATGAAAAAACAAAATTCGCGGTGAGGGCGCGGCGAAAAGGCTCGCATCCCTATAAAAGCATGGAAATCGCGGGGATGATAGGCGCTGAAATCAAGGATGCGACCGGTGCCACAGTTGATCTCACAAATCCTGATGTCACAATACACGTGGAGATTCGGGATAAAGCCGCATATATTTTTCACGAGATAATCGCGGGTGTTGGCGGGATGCCTCTTGGAACCCAGGGCAGAGTGGTTGCCCTTGTAAGCGGCGGCATCGACTCGCCTGTAGCGGCGTGGATGATGATGAAGCGCGGCGTCGAGGTTGTGGCTCTTTTCATGGACTGCAGGCCCCTTGTGGACGACCGCACAATTGACCGGGCGATGGATGCGGTGCAGGTACTTTCAAAGTGGACGAACAAACCTGTTAAAACCATTGTAGCACCCTATGGTGAGGCGCTTATGGAGTTTTTGAAATATGGTGATCACAAACTGGGATGCGTGCTCTGCAAACGCCTCATGCTCAGGGTTGCAGAGAAGGTGGCAGAGTCTGAGGATGCGCTTGGAGTTGTGACCGGTGACAGCCTCGGCCAGGTTGCGAGCCAGACGCTACAAAACATGAATACAATTGAGACTGGCGTTGATCTCCCTGTGTTTCGCCCGCTCATAGGCATGGATAAGACTGAGATAATCAGCCTCGCCCGGATCGTTGGCTCCTATGAAACATCTGTTCAGCCTGCGAACTGCTGTCTGGGACCGCCACTGCATCCTGAGACAGGTGCAACAGTTTCCAAGGTTAAACAGGCGGAGGACGTGCTGGATATGGACAGACTCGTGAAAGAGACATTGGAGAATCTGAAGACATTGGAGGTGTCTTATGTCGAAGGCTGAGATTCTTCTGGACTGGTTTAAAGATAAAGAAAGCGCGGCTGTGGCCTTTTCCGGCGGCGTTGACAGCGCCGTTGTTGCAGCGGCTGCACATCGGATTTTAGGTGAAAATGCGGTTGCCGTTACAGCACAGTCATCCACTATCTCGGAAAAAGAGCTGGAGGGTGCGATTCGGGTTGCAGGGGAGATAGGGATTGAGCATGTTGTTATTGATGAGGATGAGCTGGACGACCCAAGGTTTGCGGCGAATCCTGTGAATCGGTGCTACTACTGTAGAGAGGGGCTTGTGAACGCGATTCGAAGGCTCGCAGATGAGAGGGGAATTAAATTTGTGCTTGACGGCGCGAATGCCGATGATCCCGATGAGCATCGGCCAGGGCTAGTTGCGCTTCGTGAAGGCGGGGCGAGGAGTCCCTTGCTGGAGCTTGGGCTTGGAAAATCTGATGTCCGCATGATTGCAGCTGGCTGGGGGCTCTCGGTAAGTGATAAACCCTCGATGGCGTGTCTTGCGTCAAGGATTCCCTATGGTGAGCCCATCACGAAGGAAAAACTGCGGATGGTTGAGCGGGCTGAGGATTATCTAAGGACATTGGGTTTTAGCCAACTGCGCGTGCGAAACCACAGGGGTGTTGCGAGAATCGAGGTTGAGCCGGGCGAGTTTGAAACGGCGTTAGAAAACCGAGCAGGCATCACGAAAAAACTCAAAGAACTCGGTTTTAACTATGTCACATTGGATCTACAGGGATACCGAAGCGGGAGCATGGATGAAGTGCTTTAGGTAAAGTCCTCCTGTAGCAATATTATAAATACTGATTTATTGAGAGATAATTAATGATCCTCTCGATTGACAATATTAAAGCCGGTATTGAATGGTGGCATCATAAATCAAATTGGCCTGCCGATCTTCATAATAAAGATTACTATAGATATTATAAGATTAGGTCTGCGGGCATAAATGAAAATTGGTGGAATCTTACTGTAGATGAATTGAGCAAATGGCGGGCATTTCGAAGTCGGTATCCACCTAATACAAAGGACGAAATAAAAAATCGTGGCATTAAGGTTATTAATATTGTAGCAGAGGGATACAACAAAATAGTAAAATCAACTTCTAGTGAACCATCTATTGATGATGTATCTTGGGAGCAGATTTCTTCTCTGTTTGAAGCCCTCTCTAATATCAAACCCAAATCTGCTGTGTTTGCAGGAAAATCATGCCATTTTATTTTACCAAAAGTGTTCATCGTAATGGATAACCTAGGAACACAAGTGTTTGATTATGAGTTTTATTGGCGTGGTATGAAGGATGAATGGTTGAGATTTCAATACAAAGATGAAGCTAAAGAACTTCTAATTCGTAATATAGAAGGAAATATTCGGAATCTGAAAGCACGGCACAAAATACATCCGAACTATCCGGTGGAGACAAAACTTATGGAGTTAAGCCATGTGGGATATAAACATGGACGAAATTGAACCATGAGTTAATGGGGTGACGTGAACCGCAAACACTAAACTTTTAATTTGGCTCTAACTAACCTTCTACCTCGAATGCTATAGGGGGTGGAAACATGGATGAGATGCTGAAATAAAAATCTTCAGCGAGTCTCTCTCTACTTTAATTTTCGATTAATGAAGAATTATATCAGAGCCCATTGAATACCCAAAACTTTTATATCCTGTGACCAAGGGATGGTCTGATATTATGTTGAATCTAGTTCTTCCCAAGGGTAGTTTGCAGGAGCAGACTATGAAGCTTTTCAAGGATGCGGATCTGCCGATTAAAAAGGCGGCGCGGGCATATAATCCAAAGATAGATGACCCTAGGATAAAGAGCGTGAAAATGCTTCGGGCGCAGGAAATACCTAAATTCATTGAGGAAGGATATTTTGATCTGGGTATCACAGGGCTTGAC
>BDTI01000112.1 GCA_002923215.1 archaeon BMS3Abin16
CTAAATGATTTTCTGCCCATATCACAGACCTCTTAACCTATTTTTTTGAATCTTTCCCTTCTGCCGGTTATGGCAAGTGGTATATCCTGGTATAAAGTTATTTATATAAAACTTGGAAGAACATACTCACAAGCACAAAGATGCACGGGATTGAGACATTATGACACGGCCTCGCTGCCATTATCACAATATGAAATCCGGCCACGCTTTAGCGACGACTGCATGTATCCTGTTCTTCCTTCTTCTGCTTACCCCCTCCCATGTCTATGCTACAAACGAATCAAGCCTATACACTGTTCAGACGCCGGAGCCTTCGACGTTCTCAGGAAGCGGTGGCAAATCCATTGGACCGATCGACGTTGTTGAGGGTACGCTCACCTTTCACATTAGGAGCACAACGGATTGCCAGGTCTGTTACTTCGGCGTCTCAGTCTATGAGGACAACAATCTTGACGGCGTCTTCGCATCCACTGAGACGGGTGATATCTATATTTCAAGTGTCTGGTCCGCTGGATACGGGGATATCCAGCACAGCGATTTAACGGTGAACCACACGGTAATGGGCGGGAGGATCAAGGTTGCTGTGGACACAAGCTCACGCGTTAGTTGGGACCTTGTGATAGAACAGCATCCCCAGCCCTTCCACGCCATTGAGCTCGGTGTCTTTGAGGAAGGAACTGAAGGGTACATTTTTGATGCCACCGTAACCGTCATAGACGATGGGGGCAACAAATACACCACAACTGATAACTCTCTATATGGCTATCATCACTATTATTTCAACAGCTCCTTCTATGGCTACAGGAATTACACTGTCGTTGTCACCGCACCCGATCATGCTTCCAAGACCTTGATGATTACGCCAGAGGACTGGACTACTCTGGGATTCCCAGGCTGGCCCTTGTATAAGAAGGTCTATCTCAGGCCCTCGTCGAATGATGCGGTCATCTACTGCAAGGTGCGGGAGAAGGAGAGCAAAACGCCTGTCAAAGGGGCCACGGTGACGCTTCAGGACCCTACTGGAAGAGGGGTTTCTACGACCACAACGGATGAGGATGGGTTGTGCCGTTTTGAAGGGCTCACAGAAGGCACATACACCCTCACGGCATCGGTAAAGGGCTTCAAAGAGCAGATCAAGCAGGCAGAGGCGCTCAGCAGTAGCACTGTGGAGCAGGTGATATTCGAGCTTGAGCGAAGCGCACCCGGGGTCTACGGGACTGTGACAGACAGCGAGCTTGGGAACCCTGTTGCAAACATCACAGTTGAGCTCACAACCTACGGCGGCGATGAGATACTTGACACGACCAAGACTGACTCAAAGGGTTTCTACACCTTCCCGGAGCTTAAGCCCGGCGATTACGGGGTGCAGGTGTCAAACGACATTATATCGCGCCAGCCCGATGAGCGCTTCTATGAGCCTGATGGCAGGATTGCGAGGCTGAAGGGTACTGAATACAAGAGGATCGATTTCGTGCTCAAGCCAAAGGGTGTGGATATAACAGCTGGCTTTGATGTTGTGCCGGGCAGCAAACAGAACGTTACAGTTGGGAACAACTACACAGTAGATGTGGTGGTCTCAAACAACGGGCCTAAAGAGGCCGGGGATGTGGAGTTGGAGATTGAGCTTGTGACCGGAGAGGAGGGCCTCGTTGAATTGGTGGACGCAACTCCCTCGGGTGGCTCCTGCGGGGCGTCAGGCGATTCCGTCAAATGCAATCTTGGCAAAATGCAGAAAAACAGCGTCAAAACAGTCTCGCTAACGCTTAAAACCCTGAAGGTGGGCAAGTTCACTCTGAGGACGTTTGGGGCTGAATCACCTGTCACGGATTGGGAGAAAAAAGACTGGCTGCCAATAAACAACAAGGACAACGTCACCGTGGAAGTAAAACCCTATCGGATATATGGAAAGGCTGTCACACCAAAGCCAAATCTCTTTGTCTTCCTCCCTCTTGCAGGTAAGGCCGACTATCTCCCGCTAAGGGATATTGGCGTCAACATATCGCTCAATGATGGAAAGGAGAATCATACTCTTTTCACTGGGGAGGACGGTGGTTATTCATTAACTATCAACAGCTCTGGTAAAAACAACTTCCAGCTCATAGCATCGCTGAAAAGCTCTGACACTGTCTTGGATATTCGCAGCAAGAAGGGCTTTAACAAGAGCACTGTTGTGTTGAAGACAAGACGATTCAACATGACAGGATCCTCAAGCAATCTTGATCTCATATTCTCCCCTTCCTATCTCTATCGGGATATTTCCATGTCCTCCAATCAAAGCAGTGTGCTGCAGGATGCAGGGGTTTTTTATTATAATGTACATGCCGCCGTTGTATTTGCAAATAAGACTCTAAAGCTTAATTTTAACCACCAGCTTCCTGTGGAGGTTTATATTTATGAGCCGGGTTGTGGAGCCTGTTATTATGGGTCAGACAGCCATATTCAGACAAAGAATACCACTGCTGACAGCTCTGTCTGGAGCGCTGACTCCCCTGATAACCGGGAATACCATGAGTTCGGCCACCATGTAAACACAGACTCAAAGATGGGTGGTGAAAATAATATGCCCACTGCTCCGGGGACAAACCACTGGGGTGCGTGGAACAGTAACTCCGTTGATTCAGTTGAAGAAGGTTTTGCAGAGTTCTTCTCCCTTATGGTCAAAGGCAATCCAAGATATCGCTGGGGTGGAACCGTTACCAATCTTGAGCGCAACTTCCATCTTTTGTTAAATTCATCCACGAAAAATCCTATAATCTATAAAAATTATGGAAATCAGACAGGTCCTGACGAAGAGTTCAACGTCGCTTCTCTTCTCTGGGATATTGTTGATAATGACAAGGAAAAAGGTGATTACATCTCGCTGGGAGCAGAGCGGACATGGGCTGTTCTAAACTCCCCTAACATTACTACTGTGAGATCAATTTATCTGGCTTTTAACCAGACGATAGGAATGGCCGATACCAACAAGACAGACGGGCTCAGCGATCTGGATGCACTCTTTGTGGAACATAAATTCTTCTATGACAGAGATCGCGACAGAGTGTGGGACCCCAATGAGACTATAGGCTATGCAGATATTATGAACCTAAGCTGGATCAACTCACCCAGAAGCGACAAGCCACGGATACCGGGGACAGCAATGGAATTCAGGGTTGTTGATGAGAGTGGATCAGAGGTTGATGTGCGTCTCTTCAATGTTTCTGTAGAGTTCGATGAAGAAAGAGACGGCTTCTCATATTACACGTGGCCGGACCCTGGTGACAACCGGCTCTGGGTGGTGGTGCCTATGGACGCCCGGAAGGTTGAAGTAACACCGGTTGCTGCCGGCTACAGTGCTGAGCCCTTTGTGCAGACGCCCGCTGAGTTCTGGAGTGCTGTTGCAGACGCCCAGTCAAAAGGCATTGATACCTACACTACTCATGAGTTTATCATAAGGGAGAACGGCGTAGCGGCTCCAGAGGGGTTCAGGGCTGAGCGTATAAATGAAACAGCTGTTAGACTGGTCTGGAATGATGGAGGGAGCTTTGTATTGGTAAGGGGGATTGATCATCGGCCCGCCTATCCAGGTGATGGCGAGACGGTTTTTGAAGGCTCTGGCAGCAAGTATATGGATAGCGGTCTTCTCACTGGTGTCACATATTATTACACTCTCTTCAGGGTTGAGGATGATAAGGTTTCCAAGGGCGTTTTTGCACGCTTTGACACAGAGATCGTGCGGCCTCTTTTGCAGACAACGACCGCCTCCAAACCAAGGAACGCACCGTCTATTACTGAATCGGTTTCACCAAGCAAGACAACTCTGCCAGCTAACAGTGAGCAGTCAACAGGGGCCTCCAGGTATCCATTGTTGCTCTTGGTTATCGTTGCAGCCCTCATTATATGGTACTGGAGGAAGAGCCGATGATTCGAAGGCGAAGTACTTGCCTTCAGAAATAGCTTCTCTTGTCGATGGAATCCGGGATAAATATACTGTGTTAGTAAATGGGGGGTGAAGATTCTTTTTTTGACTCGATACCATGCGAGGTTGAGTAAGCCTTCTCCTCTGGTGGGATGAAAATAAAATAGGGTGCATCTAAAATGGGGGTTATTGGACTTTATGATTGACTTCCAGCTATTCAGTATATTTATATATTAGAATATTATAATATCCTTATCTATGGATCAGAAAGTTTACGAGATGCATGCTGAGATATGCAAGATATTCACAAGCCCCAAAAGGCTGGAGATAATCGACAACCTCCGGGAGGGAGAAAGGTCTGTATCCCAGCTCTCAGAGTCACTCAAAACAAGCCAGAGCAACGTGTCACAGCACCTGGCCATACTACGGGAAAAAGGGGTTATAGCGCCGCGAAAAGAGGGGAGCACAACATATTATCGGATTGCAAACCCCAAGATTTTGGATGCCTGCAGGCTCATGAGAGAAGTACTCTTTGAACGACTTGAAAAGGACAGAAAGATAGCCGAATCAGCGGCGAAGAGGTGAAATAAATGAAACTTGGAATCGTGATCTATTCAGACGATGCAGAAACAGTGTGGAACGCCTTTCGACTCGGAAACTATGCGCAGCTGGGGGGAGATGAAGTCAAGGTCTTCTTGCTAGCAAAAGGTGTGGAGTGTGAGTCCCTGAATACAGAGGAATTTGATATAACCGGGCAGATGCGCAAGCTCACAGACGGCGGCGGCAGGATATATGCCTGCGGGACCTGCCTCAGAATGCGTAGTTCAGAGGGATCAGAGCTCTGCCCAATCTCAACGATGAAAGACCTCTACGAAATAATCAAGGATAGCGACAAGGTCGTGACCTTTTAGAGGTGGATAGCGGGAGAGTTATGGTTGCCAGAATAATTGAATCAAAGTGCAAGATATGTGACGATTGCCTCGCGCTTGAGGCATGCCCGAGCACAGCGATTTACCGGCTCGACGGTGACGAGCCGCCTGTTGTGGACGTAAAATACTGTCATGACTGCGGCGAATGCATTGACGCCTGCCCGAACAAGGCCATAGTATTAACAGCTTGATGGAGGAAAAAAGAATGGATGAACTTGAGAAGATCAGAACGAAGAAGATGATAATTGAAGAAACACAGAAAAAGGAAGAAGCAGAGAATTATCCACGCACCCCGATAACACTCTCTGACTCGGATTTTCATGAGACGCTGAAGAGATATCCGCTCGTATTAGTGGATTGCTGGGCAGCCTGGTGCGGGCCATGCAGAAGACTCGCGCCTGTAATCGATGAGCTAGCGCAGGACTACGCCGGAAAGGTGGTCTTTGCCAAGCTGAACACAGATGAAAACCGGGCGACCTCGATACACTATGATATAATGAGCATCCCCACACTGCTAGTTATGAAGGATGGAAAAGAAGTTGACAGGATCGTGGGCGCAGTTCCAAAGCAGGTTATCGAAGCAAAGCTACAGAAATACATGTGAACCTGGAAAGCCTGCAAAAAACAGAGGAGAAGTTCAAAGAAGATAAACCGGATCGAAGGCAGATGGAATAGAGAGGGCGCTATTCGATCTCGGTGGGTGGTATTATTCTTCGTTTTTGGTAGTCTTCGAATATTTCGGCGAAGGCTGTGCAGAAGTAGTTGAGTGCTTCTCTTGCTCAAATAAATACTGAAATATTATGGGGGAATTGCATACATGCTTTGCGGGAAGACGCTTGAGACGCTTCCATTTCACTCTGGATTAGATGTGCTGGAGATTGTAGGCTAAAAACGAAAAAAGGATATTGAGTGAATTATAACGAAGCGATGATACTAATAAAAGTTAGTTCTCAAGCAATCAAAAAAGTCACGCTTTCACAGATTCAGTGATATCAGGGGACCTGTTTTGTCATTGGTTTGGATACACCGGGCAAACCAATAATAAAGGGGAGATATATTTAAGGCTGGGTTTTATGAATGGTGCACAGAATATGAATGTTACAACTTTAGATTCAGTCTTCCCCTACTCTACTTATTATCCGAATCAGCGTGAGATGATCGACTTTATCTATCGGTCTGCGCGGAATGGGAAAAACAGCGTTGTCGAGTCGCCCACCGGCTCAGGCAAGACCATCGCAGTTCTTTCGGCGCTGCTGCCCATTGCAAGGGAGCGGGGCAAAAAAATATTCTATCTCTGCCGCACACATGAACAGATGGACCGGGTCATCGAAGAGCTGAAGATGATTTCAAAGTCCACGCACGCAACCGGCCTTTCCATGCGATCCCGACGAGACCTCTGCCTAAACGAGTTTATCCGTGAAAACGCGCAGACCGCTGCCGAGGAAAGGCTCGCCTGCTCGATACTCAAAAAAGAAGGGAAATGCAGCTATTATAAAAACCTCTCAAAAGCCCCGCAGAAGCTGGACGGTCCCCGGACATCATCCGAGATTGCCAGACGCTGCAAAGCACTCGGTGTCTGCGCCTACGAATATCTGAAGATGATGCTTTCTGACAGTGACGTAGTTGCCTGCAGCTACCTTTACATATTTGAGCCTGATATCAGGGCGGCGCTGCTCAAGTCCACGGGTCTGGAAATGGAGGATATAATCCTGGTTCTTGATGAGGCGCACAATCTACCGCGTCTCGCAGGAAACGTTGCAGGCGAAAGGCTCACCGAGTTCGCCGTGGATCGCGCGATTAAGGAGGCTGAAGATTTCGGGGTGAAAGATGGCAAAAATCTACTTGCAAAACTCCATCGCTTCATAGTGCTCAACGAGTCAGATGAAACCCGGCTGCAGCGCGAGCCTCTATTGAAATATCTGGAAAGCGACATTGAAACAGCATATAAGCTTGAGGACCGCGGCGACCGGATAAAAGCAGATAAACTCGCCAAGGGAAAGCGGCCCATCTCATTTATCCACGCCTGCGCGACATTTGTCATCCGATGGATGGACAGCAGCGACTCGGAATGCGCCTTTTTCACATCAAAAACCGGGAAGGGAATGCCATATCTTGAGATAGTTTCTCTCGAGCCAAAGACAATCACCCGACCGCCCCTGGACAGCGCCTTTCTCTCGGTGCATATGAGTGGAACACTCACCCCAATCGAGCCTTACTGCGAAGTTATCGGCCTGTCCAATTACGCGATGAAAAGCTTCCCCTCACCTTTTAGAAAGGAAAACATCGCAGCCTTCGTTGACCCCACGGTCTCCACTATGGGTTCGCTTCGAAGCCCGGAAATGTACAACCGAATAGCGCGGCGAATCGAATCTGTTGCAGCACGGGTCCCAGGTAACATGCTTGTCTTCTTCCCCTCCTACAAGGTTTTACAATCAGTTTTAAACGAAAAAATCAAGTCCTCCAAAGAAGTATTTTTGGAAAAGCCAGGCATGGAATCCAGCGAAAACAATGAGATGATAAAACGATTTAAAACATCGAAAAACGCTGTACTCTATGGGGTGCAGCAGGGGCGTAACAGTGAGGGACAAGATTTCCCCGGCGAGCAGGCAAATGCTGTTGTAATCGTTGGCATTCCCTACGC
>BDTI01000113.1 GCA_002923215.1 archaeon BMS3Abin16
ATTTTCTTTCGCAAATTCAATTGCTTTTTCCAAATCGCTGGGTGTGTTAATATTGAATGCGAACCGCGGGTTTTCTGTGACTAGCTGTGACTCTGCACCGTTGAGGTCTGATCCGTCAACAATGTTTACACCGGTCGGCACAAGTCCATCTATTTCTATGCTTGGCTGCAGTCCCAACTCCCGGTAAAGTTCAGTCGGCACATATACTGCAAGCGCCGGCGTATTAGCTAATTTATATTCTGTTGCAACCCAGCTCAGATCATCAGCGGTGAGAAGAGGAAGGTCGGCTGACAAGACCATTGTTTTATCCCGGCCCAGTTGTTTTATTGCAGCCACTAAATCCTCCACAAATCCCTTGCCCTTTGTCTCGATAAACTCAGCCTGAATTTTGTCTTTTATCTGGGCTGTTTCAGGTGTGATAGCCACAAACACATTCTCTATAGAATCGCATCCAGCTGCAGCTTCAAGTATCCACTCGATCAAAGGCCGGCCCTTAAATGTTAGAAGCGGTTTTAGACCCCTGCCCATCCGCGTCCCCCGGCCGCCGGCCATGATCAAAACATCCAAAGCATCACCAGCATCACAAGGAGTCGTGTCACCTCGTTTACCGCTCCGAAGACATCGCCGCTCACACCGCCTAAAAGCCTTTTCGAAAGATAGACAAAGAAAAGCGCGGTAGCAGCGGGGACAGCGAGAAGCACAAGCCCACTCGGCCCGGCGAGAAGCAGGAGTATCCCTGCAGTAATCACTGTTGAAATTGGAGCCTGCCACCAGGTTTTTTTCAACATCGCTGTAAAGACGCTGCCCGTGCCTTCAAAGGCCGGCTTTCCAAGGGCTGCGCAGAGTACCATAGCAAGCTTTGCCGCAGTCTCCGAAG
The DNA here is from genome assembly GCA_002923215.1 of archaeon BMS3Abin16. GTDB lineage: Archaea > Hydrothermarchaeota > Hydrothermarchaeia > Hydrothermarchaeales > SZUA-236 > SZUA-236. The sequence continues at coordinate 878 of BDTI01000113.1, forward strand.
CTGTGAACAAAAGGACTGCGCTTCCACCAAGACCGATAAACTCGATTGTCACAAAAACACCGGCGAGTGTTATGAAAAGCCCTGCTCCAAACCCGCCCACGCCTGTAGCAGTGTCATGGAGTATCTCCCTTCGCCTCGCAGGTGTTCCCCTATATATGAGGGCGTCGCCCATGTCCAGGAGGCCGTCGAGATGATGAAATCCGGTTAGAATGAGGAGTGTGAAGAATCCTAGAACTGCTGCCACAGATGTTGGCAGGCCGGTTTGCAGGAATGTTAAAATGAGTCCGGCAATCAGCCCTAAAGCCGCGCCAACGATTGGAAACATGTACATGTGTTTTGCAACGTCTTCAAGGGAGTCAGCCATCCCCACGGGCAGGATGCTGAGAAAGCCGAAGTTGTTGAACAAAGCCTTTAACATAAACGCTACCTCGGATAGGGGCATACATCGACGCAGATCGTACACCGGCCATCGGCCTGTGAATCAACGTGGGCCCTGCACATTTCCACGCTTCGATGGGTTATCGCCTTGCTGGGGCAGGCGTCTTCACATATTCCGCAGCCCCTGCATCCATCAGCTACGCTGTGGTTTTTATCTGTGGCGAGAGGTGCACTTGTTGCGACTGCTGACAGTCGCACCCGTGGTCCGTACTCGCTTGTAATAAGAAGCCCGCTTCTGCCGACAAATCCCAGTCCCGCATCCTCGGCAAGCATTCGTAGGCTGGCTCCACCTCCGTTGCGGGAGCTGATTACACGGGACTCAAAACCCAGCTCCTCAAATCTCCTTGCAACCATCCCTGCCTTTTTATCAAGATCCGCCAGATCGATGCAGCCGTTACCCGGATACCCAAGCACAACGACTTGTTCATCGCCGTGACTGGTAAAACCCACAAGCTCAGCGCCCGCTTCCAGCGCAGTTTCCTTCGCAAAGTCTGTCAAATCCAATATATCACCATTAAAACTGTAAGAGTCACTATCTGAAGGTCAACTATTCGCAGTGCTTCATAAATATGTCGCGGTTTCAGCTCTGCCAATGGGTCTCCAAGCCTGTAACTTCCACCTTTCTCAAGCACAACGCCGAGTATACCTGCCATGGCCGCAATAGTCTGCCCGGCGTTTCGGCTCGCAGTCTTGTTTCTATCCCGCTTGAAAATGCGCAGCCCCCTGCCTACTGGCAGACGCAGAAGAGCACCTGAAAAAAGGAGCAGAACAGCGCCAAGTCTGGCTGGAACTAGGTTCAATGCCTCATCGGTTTTAGCAGGAACAAAGCCCTTCGGATTATCAGGCCGCCCTAGCATTGAGTCAAGGGTGTTGACCACTCGGTAGAAGACCGCTGCCGTAACACCTGCTTCAAGGCTAAGCGCTGAGAATGCGCCGAAGAAGAGGAGGGGTGCGACCACGCTGTCAACGCTGCTTTCAGCAATGGATTCAACGGCGGTTGAAACAAGCCCGGCCGTGTCGAGCCCAGTTGGATTCCGGCCCGCGATAAAAGGGACCCACGTCCTTGCACCCTCTAGGTCTCCTCTTTCAACCGCCGCTGCCAGGGGTGTCGTGTAGTCTCGAAGCCCGCGCCAGCTAAAGGTCATCTTCAGAATCACAGCCGACGCTGCAAGCATGAAAACACCTCCCGCCAGGCTTAGAATCGCATATGAAAACAGTGTAAATCCAATGGTTGAAACTAGCAAAACCAGAGCTCCCGAACCGATGCGCCGGTCTAATAAATCTATCACCCTGCCCATAAAAACAGTAGGGTGCCACGTATCAGGCGGCTCACCAAGCGCCCTGTCCAAAACCAGGGCAAGGACTAAGACGAAGATAAGCTCACTCTTCATAGAACCAACTGAGATCAATGCGGTTTTTCACTGTTTCTGCTACCTGGGATATAGCGTGGTCCCACACCTCTGGCATGTCAACGGCCCCTCTGCCCTCACCATCTTTGCTGCTAGTTGGATCTTTCACTATAAAGTTGATGAAGGCCTCTCTGAAATCAGGCGAGTCGAAGAGCCCGTGCAAATAGGTTCCAAAGGTCATATAATCCGCGTCGGCCGCGCCAAGCCCTGCGCCGCCGTCTGCAAACACCCTGCGCGCACCGCTGCCAAGCCGTGTCTCACCCATGTGTATCTCATACCCTGAAATCGTGGCGCCTTTAAGCCCCTGAAAAAGCCCGCCCTCCGCATCCACGGTCCCGCTCACCTGCAGAGTCTTCTTACTATAAGATTCAAAGCTGGTGTCGACATCAAGCAGCCCCAGACCCCTGTGAACCCCTGACCTGCCGCCTTCAACTATCTCTCGTCCCAGAATTTGATATCCTCCGCACACGCCGATGATAGGGATTTTTCCCTTGAACCCCTGGATTGAATCAAAGCCCTGTTCCCGCATCCACTTGAGGTCGTCAACAGTGGATTTTGTGCCTGGAATGATGATTGCGTCAGGGTTTCCAAGCTCCTCAGGGTGTGTAATATAACGCAGCGACACCCGCCCGTCCAGCTCTAGAGGATCAAAGTCTGTGAAGTTCGATATCCGCGGCAGGCGCAGAACCACCACATCCGCCCTACCATCCGCCTCTTTGGCTCGGAGTCCCTGTGAATCCTCCTCCGGCAGACGCAGACCCTCAATATAGGGTAGCACTCCGAGAACCGGCACGCCTGTAAGACTCTCGATCTCACTTATCCCAGGTTCAAGCAGACGCTCGTCACCACGGAACTTATTGATAATAACACCCTTTACACGCTTTCGGTATTTGAGTTCAAGCAGGCTCAGCGTGCCGTAGATGCTTGCAAACACCCCGCCCCGCTCAATATCAGCTACAAGTATCACATCCGCGTCAGCCGCGTCAGCCGCCCAGAGATTGGCAATATCCCGGTCTGCCAAGTTGATTTCTGCCGGGCTTCCCGCACCCTCCATAACAATGACGTCAAATCGGTTGGCCAGCCGACCTAGGGCCTCACGCACAGCAGCTCTCCCAGTTTCGGCGACAAAAGACCGGTAGTAATCGCCTGCACAAATATCGCCCCAGGGCCAGCCGAAAAGCACAACCTGTGAAACCCCCTTTCCCATGGGCTTTAGAAGAATAGGGTTCATATCGGCTGTGGCCTCAACTCCCGCCGCCAGCGCCTGAAGCCATTGTGCCCGTGAAATCTCCCGACCATCCGCTGTTACAGCCGAATTTAAGGACATGTTCTGCGCCTTAAAAGGAGTAACGCTAAGACCTGCGTTTCGAAAGATTCGGCAAAGCGCGGCGACAATCAAGGTTTTACCTGCAAAAGAGGATGTACCAACAACCATGAGGGCTTTTTTCATATCCTTGGGTTTTGCAGAGATTGTATTTAACGCTTCTCAACATCTGCCTGAATTTGAGGGTGCCGATAAAAAAGGTTATAACATAAGCTGTTAATCCAATAGAATATGGATAGTGATCCGAAATCTCTTGGCGAAATGCTTCGAAAAGAGCGCGCCTCACCCAGTCTTCAGCCGGTAAGCGAAAACTTTTACAGCGAGCTTAAGGGAATGGTGAGAGATGCTGAGGAGCGGTACCCGCCTTTTTCACGGGAGATCGAAAACCTGCGAAACCTTGCAGAGGATATCTTCAACAGCAGGGAGAAAAAACTCGTGCTTCTCGCCGTGTCATACGCCAGATCAGATGAAGACGTTTCTGACGTTGTTAACGCGACACCTGCAGAAAAAGAGTTTTTCGAAAACCTTGTGGCCATGCTTAAAAATAGAAGATCTGATTTTCAAAGTCAGGGCGCGGCAAAGGAAAAAGAGCACCGTAAAAAGACAAAAAAATCCTCATCCACTAAAGGGGCTGGCACCACTAAATCCGTGGTGAAAACTGGCGGCGCAGACATTATAACCCTGCGCATACTTGAGGATCTTCCGCCGATTGTGGGCTCTGACAAAAAGACCTACGGACCCTTTAAAACCGAGGACGTTGTGGCGCTGCCGGAGAAGAACGCGAAGGTCTTTCTCAAACACAAATACGGCGAACTCATTGAAATCACGGTGTAACTTAATCGCTAGCTTTCAGTGATACATTTTAACCCATGAAATGGGGCTGTTTTTGTTTTCCTTTGCAGCCCTGAAAGCATTTATCATGTGTTTGTCCATTCCAGCGATGACCCGTCATAGATTGCAGCGTCAGGATGGCCCACAAGCAAGGTCAGCACGTGCCAATTGTAGGCTGCTTTGTACTTCCCTGTTTTGAGGGGGGCGGACTATTTTTTCAAAGCAAGTATCCGCCGGCCAAGCTCTTCAAAGGTCTCGTCTGCACAGCGAAGGATGTCCCAGCCAGAGCTGCTCGCGGTGAACACACCCTTATCAGATGCGAGGCGGGCGCGCAGGCTCCACTTGTTCTGAGCCCCCCGGTCATAGGTGATAATATGGAGGTTTAGGCCGTAGACGTTTATCCAGTTGAAGCCTTCGATTTTTTTGGCAAAACGATCAATCTTTGAAGTTACGCTGGAACGCGTGATAGGGTCATCGATTTTAAGACCTGTAACATCTACCTGCACGCCTTTTTCGCCCCCTGGTTTGACAAGTATTTTCAGGATGTCCAGCTGTGTGATAACTCCGATAGGCTGCATGGAATTGTCCACTACAACACAGAGATAGGGGCAGGCTGCCGACATCTGCTGACACACCTTTTTTATGGAATGGTCTTTTTTCGCTGTGGCAACACCTGTTACAAAGGAGCCGACCTCGATTTCCGGCTTGCTGTTTTCACCTGTCACGTCACCTATATCCGTTCCCTTCTCCTCTCGCCACACAGCCCCTGAAACCTCGTCGATCAACACCCCGCCTGCAAGCCTGCCCTGGCCGTCGACAACGGGCGCGCAGATCTCCTCCAGCTCAGTCATAAGCGTGAGAGCGGATTCCACAGGGTCAGAGTTTGTTAGAAGCCTTGGATGTTCTGTCATCACATCGCCGGCGCGCACATTTTCAACGCCCTTTAAATCCGGGACTGTGGCGATAAGGTCTGTTCGAGAGATTATGCCTGTGAGAACTGAGCCGTCGCGGACCACGGCAAGCGCGCGAAAACCTGTTTCAACCATGAGCGCGGCGGCTTCAAAGAGATCGGTGTCTGCACCTATCTTGGGTGGTGAGACCATAAGCCGCTCTATCTTGGTAGTCAGGGGGATGTGCTTTTTCTTTGAAAGCAGATCAAAGCTGAAAAAACCAACAAGCCTGCCCTGCTCATCGGTTATAGGAAGTTCATGCACACCATTTTTCTTCATCTTCCCAAGAACCTTTGAAAGAGTCTCCTTTGGTCCTGCTGTTGTCACGTCGGGATTCATTAGATTTAAAACTGTCATATCTGCCATTCATTTCACCAATCCTTTGCCTCGCTACTGGTCTGTTATTTTTTTGTCCTCCCTAATACACTATATCTGCTTTCAGTGTATTTATTTCTTTTCTTAGGTCTCTTAAAGTTACTTCTTAACAGGAAAATTTTTTATACTTCCAACTAAGTATAGCTGGATTTACTATGTTAGATGAAGAAATAGTTGAAGGCACAGCCGCAGAGAACGGGGCTGGAGAAGAGAGGATAGTAACGCCTGAAGAACCTGGTGAAACCACCGTGGCAGAGACCATTGAAGCTGAAGAGACGGGGGAAGAGGAGGAAGCGGAGAGGCCGAAGCGATTTATAGTAATCGTTGACTCAATGGAAAGAGAACTTGACGAGGCTATTTCAGCGATTCGAAAAGGCGAATACCGGGTTGTTGGTGTAGAGTCGGCAGAAGAGTTTTTTGAGGTAACACGGGGCAGGGATGAAAAACGAAGTGAAGAGTTAAACAAGAAGGCCATCACGCCCGATGAATACTGGACGCTTGCCAGGGGAAACACGCCTGATCTTGTGATAACCGCGCTTGATCTAAAGGATCTTGAAGGCTGGGAGTTTATTATGCGCCTCAAGTTTGACAACCGTTTTTATGAGTATCAAAATGTGCAGGTCATGGTTCGCACAGATGAGCCTGTAACAGTTGAGACCGTTAAAAAAGTGCAGGCTGAAAGCATAGTAGACTATTTTCCAAAGAGTGTGGGAGGCGCGGACCTGCTTGCCAAGGTGGACAAATACTTTGTGATGCGTGAAAAGCTCAGCGCAAGGAAAAGCAAGATCGCCGAGGCCATCAGTCACGTAGTTGGATCGGAGTATGAAAGGATATCATTGGCTATACGTATCAGGCTGAAATACACGGCAGCCCTCAAGGCGGAGGCAGAAAAACTCAAAGAGGCAGGAGCAGCAGCGGCTGAGATCAAAAACATGGAAGACATTGTATATCTTGAGACTAGCAATATCATTAACTATGAGCGCAGAAGGCGTGAGATTAAAAAGCTATTAAAAAAGAAGCAGGTGAAGGATGATGACGGAGGAAGTACAGCAGCCAAGGTTGAAAGTGATTGATATTTTAAACAGCATGGGAAGCGACGCCCCTGTGGTGATTGGGTTTTCCCCGCGTGGCCCGGTAAACGAGCCCTTTGAGATCAAGCGTTGGGGCCAGTTTATAGTGAAGTTTGGAAGCTTTAAGAAATGCGGTTATCTGGCAACCGCGGTAAACGGTTTTTTCACAAACGGTGGACGAAGATGTTATGTGCTAAACTTGGGAGAGCAGCCTGCTGAGACAGAGGCGGTTGTAGCAGCTGTGATGGAAGGTCTGAAAACCCTTGACAGCCTTGAAAATATTCCATTTATCCTCGCGCCCGGTGAGGATGAGGCTGAGGTGCATGATGCGATACTCGCATACTGTGAGGTTAGGGGAACATACGCGCTGCTTGATGGGCCTGAGGAGCTTATTGAAACCGTTGTTGGAACCCCTGAATCCGATGGGGATGTGTTGGATGATGCTGTTGAAGAAGCAGTCCCAGTTGAAGAACAGCCTGATGTCCTGGCCGAGGATGAGTCCGAAGCCAGGGAGAAATATGAGAACCTGCCCTATGTGATCGGTGATTTTGGAACTGTTGTCTATCCCTGGATTTATATGAAAGACCGTGTGCTCGGCGATTTCTATATCCCGCCCACAGGCCACGTCGCAGGGATTCTG
>BDTI01000114.1 GCA_002923215.1 archaeon BMS3Abin16
GAATAAAACCAATGTTGCAAATACCCGAGGTGATATAGTATGGATAAAGAAGGAAAATCGGCTCTCTCGCTTGATAAAAAGGCTGTGAAGATAGGCCTTTTAGTTGGAGTTGTTTTATTCGCCGCCATACTAGTGTACGGTGTTAGCGGAATTATAAATAGCCATGAACCTGCGCCTTCTCAGTTATCCCTGATGGTGCCGGTTTCAATCAATGATGTTTACCCTCTTTTCATGTGCCCCTGCTGCGGTAAGCCTCTTGACCCGGAAAGTCCCTGCTGCGGCCTTGCAAAGGAGCGGATAGACTATATCTCCGCCCTTTCAGATTCAGGGATTTCCAATGAGGAGATCGTTCTCACAACTGTCAAGAAATACGGTATCAACCTATTGATAGACGAATCCCTGAAGGATGAGGTTAGAAAAGAGCTTGGAAGACGGGCTCCAGCGGACCGACCGAAGATTTCAATCGAACCTGCTCTACATGATTTTGGAAATGTGAGTTTTGCCGCCGGCGCTGTAAGCACAACGATGACAATTAAAAACAATGGCGGATCTGATCTTGTGATAAACGAGTTGGACTCTTCCTGCGGCTGCACATCTGCAACCATCTCAAAAGACGGGGTGGAAGGACCTGTATTCGGGATGAAGATGCATGGTAAAAATCCCGTGGACTGGAGTATAAACATCAAGCCAGGGGAAACAGCTCAGCTGAACATTTACTATGACCCAACGGTTCATCCCGATCTCAGAGGACCGGTGACAAGGTCTGTCTCCATCTTTTCAAACGACCCGATAGAGTTTAAAAAAGAGGTTCGAATAGAGGTAAACCAGGTAGATTAGAAGGTGATTTTTATGGTGCAAAGCAATGATATTTCAAAGTCTGAGCGAAAAAAGATGAAAAAAGAAAAACGCATTGAAGAGCGTGAATCTCGGCGTAGAGAACGAGACATGCGAGAGAAGAAGAACCGTCTCGTAAAATATGGTGTAATCGCCTTAATCGTGATCGTCGCCGCATTCTACATGTTCAACCGAGATTCTAATAGTGCTGAAGCCGCGGTAATTAAGCTTGATCCGACAGTTCATGATTTTGGTGATGTAAGCGTGGCAGGCGGAGTTGTAAGCACAACGATGACCATTAAAAACAATGGCGGATCTGATCTTGTGATAAGTGACATGGACTCTTCCTGCGGCTGCACATCTGCAACTATCACAAAAGACGGGGTGGAAGGACCTGTGTTCGGTATGAAGATGCATGGTAAAAATCCAGTGGACTGGTCTGAAACACTTCTTCCAGGGGAAACAGCTCAGCTGAACATTTACTATGACCCAACGGTTCATCAAGACCTCAGAGGAGCTGTAACCAGGGCGATATCAATTTACTCCAACGACCCTAACCACAAGATATCGGTTGCCAAGATAGAGGTAAACCAAGTGGACTGATCCCGATGAACAAAGAAATAAAAAGAATAAAGCCGATTCTCATTGTCGTAGCGCTTTTAGTAGGTGTGTCTGCAGTCTATGCCGTCTTTTCAGTCTTCAGTGGGACGCCGAGAATCGAGATCACCCCTTCGAATATGGATCTTGGTAATGTCACAAAAGACGGGTTTAACTACACTTTCACGGTTCGAAATACTGGCAAGAAAACGCTTGAAATCAATAAGGTTTCCACATCCTGTGGATGCACGCTTGCAGAGATTGAATCAAACCAGATCCGTCCGGGTGAAAGCACAGGACTTCGTGTGACATTTAATCCGAAGCTTATGGAAGAAGAAGTTAAAGGCAAGATCAGCCGCATCATTTTTATTAAGAATAGCGACCCCAAAAACCCTGAGGTTGAGATAAAGATTACAGCGAATGTGATATCATGAAATCTGACGGTTCAAAAGAAAAAAGCACTGAAAAAGGTGAGGCTATGTCCAGGCGGCTTATCATATTTCTGGGTATGCTTTTCATAATCGTGGCTGGCGTTTCAACGTATATAGTTTTAAACCGGGGTGGTGGAGGAGTAAAAACCGATAGTGCCGGTGTTGATTCTTTGATCAATGAACTGATAAGAACATCTCCAAGCGATCTTCCTGAGTATGCCTTTACAAGCAGAAAGACTCAGGCAGGTTATGTGGCGGCCGCTGAAATCCCGGGGATATTAGAAAAAATACCCTGTTATTGCAGCTGCGGTGCTGTTGGGCACACCTCGCTTAAAGACTGCTTTACCAAGGGCGGGGGAGACCATGCGTCGTACTGTGATCTCTGTGTTGACGAGACTTTGGACGTCTACAGGTGGCAGAAAGAGGGTGTGCCACTAGCAGAGATTAGATCACGGGTTGACGAGAAATACTCAAGATTTGGTGAACCAAACCAGTAGATATAATGGTACGAAAATTGTTCTCATGAAAATCTTACTTGTAATTGGGCTTGTGGCGGCGATAATACTAGCTGCTGGATATGGTGGTGTGAAGAGCATTGATGCTGCCTTTAACGATTCTGGTTTTCAGCCTGAAACCTCTAAAATTACCGGTGCCCTGTCTGTGAATGAAAGTGAGCATGTGGCATGTGCTTTGAACGAGTCAGAGGAGGATTTGCTAGAGGACGCTCCACCAGTTTACGAGGAGGATGGGAAAAAACGTTTAGGCGGCATAAGTTTCTTTACGTCACTCGAATCTGGGCTGGAAGAAGCAAGGTTAACTGATATGCGGGTTTTCATCTATCTTCATTCCAAGTCCTGCGGATGGTGCAAGAAATTCGAGGCAGAGGTGCTCACCGACCCAGTTGTTATTTCAACTGTTGAAGCTTCTTTTGTTCCAGTTGTAATTGAGGTGAATGAGCAAAAAGACCTGGCAGGAAAGTTCAAAGTATACGGCACTCCTACAATGGTCTTTTTAGACTCTGGCGGAGACGAGATATATCGGATCCGGGGTTTTGTGGATGCAGAGTCTTTCGCAGCAGCACTTGATGAGATAAAAAACCTCTAGGGATGTGGCGGGATGATGTATTTTGGACACTCTACGTGGCAGCCAAAATATAATCTGTGCCTATTAAAGAAATTTTTTTTATGTCTTAAGCGTGCATGGTGTTGAATGCCTCTGAGGTCAGCTTTTTTGATCAGACTGCCTGCAACTGAAAATGAGAGACTCCTCTCATCTGTAATCCTTGTGTTCATCGCCTACTTCGGGTTGAACTCTGTTTTCTTTGCATTTTTCGGCGAGGACAGCGCGCAGGTTCCATATCTTATCACTCTTTCATTTCTCGGCGGCATGATTCTGGGTGTGTCTTTTTTTCTCTGGACCCGGGCTGCTGCTGATGGGACGCCCCCTGGTTCGGTGACAAGCCGCAACATCGAGATTTTGAAAAAAGCACTTAGCGACGATGAAAGTGGTTTAATCGATCTTATCCGTGGTTCAGAGGGTGTGACCCAGGACTCGATCCGGTTTAAAACAGGTTTTTCCAAGTCAAAAGTGAGCGCGCTGCTCTCAGAACTCGAAAAAAAGGACATAATATTAAGGGAACGGCTTGGCAGAACCTATAAGATATTTATATCTGATTGGCTGAAAAAATAAACTGTTCTAAATGTATTTGGACGGTTAAACCTATATTGAACCGTGATAAGCTAATTTTCACTTTCAAAATCAACTGGGTTTTCCTCACAACATATACCCACTGGCACGTTAAGAATGTGGCTGAGGTGAAAGCAAATGAATAAACTACCAAAAATCCTGCTGATAGCGGCAGTGCTTCTCGCGCTGACAACAGCTACGGCGCTTGCCAACGGCCCTGATAAAGACGGGAGCCGGTGGACAGAGATGAAAGAATACCATGAGCAGATTCATGGAGACAGCTTTGAGGCTCATCATCAAAGCATGCACGGTGAAGACTGGGAAGAACATGTCGCAGGCTGCCATGCAACCGCAGAGGACGGAGACAAAACCACCTATGAGCGCATGGACGGCATGATGGGCGCTGCCATGATGTAACGGAGGACACAGGAAGATGATGGAAACCGGACTAGGGATGGGAGGCTTTGGCATGGGCCTCGGCCTCCTATTCTGGATATTTGTGTTTGCAGCGTTTTATTATATCGTCACGGAAAAGAATAAAACCGTGAGAAGTGATTCAACCCTAGACGTTCTGAAACAGAGGTACGCAAGCGGTGAGATAAACCGTGATGAGTATCAAAGGGTGAAAAAGGAGATTTAGATGGCGCTGAAACGTGAGCACATTGTATTCGGGGCCCTTGTGGCCCTGTTTCTTTTATTCTTAGGATATGAAACCCTCTTTTACGACCCTGTTATGCCGGATCATATGGGGATGCATTCTATGATGATGGGCAGAGTCGGGCCAAGTCTGCTTGGATTTAACCTGTTCTTCTGGATTCTCATACTGGCCTTTGTCTACCTCCTAATAATGTCTGGGCAAAAGAAAAACAGTGCAGTTGAAGGTGAAGCGCTTAGGACGTTGAAAGACAGATATGCAGGTGGAGAGATCACACGGGAAGAGTATCTTCAGATATTCAAAGACCTGAAAGAATGATGAGTGCTGAATAAAAATAGACTTGCAATTTGGGCATGATTCTGGTAAAGGCATTTATAACAAATAAGGGCAGGAGTTTTCATGGACAATAAGCTTCCTGTTCTTCTATTACTCATTATTTTACTGTTACTTTCTGGATGTGTTGGGCAGAATTCTGATCCACAGTCCAGCAGCGATAATGGTCAGCTGAATCCGCAGGCGATAACCCAAACAGAGCTTGCAGAGATTATCCGGGAGGGCGGGGATATGCTGCTTGTTGATGTGCGCACAGAAGGAGAATATAACGAGGGGCATCTTCCAGAGGCAATCGTCATCCCCTACGACGAGTTTGACACCAGGTACAGCGAGATACTGGAATACAGGGACCGGGCAGTTGTGCTATATTGTCACGTGGGTGGCATGGGGGATTATGCGGGACGGGTTCTACTAAAAAATGGTTTTAAGAATGTTAAAAATCTCGACGGCGGGATCAATGGATGGAGAAACTCCGGAGGCAAGATCGTATGAACTCAGATGATGAAAAACCACGTATTGAAGTGTCGCTGCAGCCTGAAAGCAGAAATCGAAGGATAATGCTTATTGGAATAGCCGTGCTTATTTTAGCTTTATTTAGTTTAGGCGGATTAATCTATGCTGCCTATAACTACCTGGATATTGACATCGGCGATAGTGGTGTAATCGAGGCCGCGAGCGTTTCAGTTTCGTCAACCGGGATTTCAGGCTTGGACAAGTGGAACATTGAGGGGCAGAATCTTGGGAAAGACAAGCTGAGGCAGAAATATCTTGAGTTATACAACTATACCTATCCCTTCCTTTTGAAGGAGGCAATACAGTCTGAAATCATCCCCTCAGGGGTTCCAGAGATTTATGGCGAGGAGCTCTCTGTCTCATTTGACGGCAATCCCAATGCGATGATAACGGTTCTCAGATCCTATGAAGGCGCTGCGCTTGATGAGACTCAGATGGCGCGGTACAAGGATGTGGGTCTTCGGATTGCCTGCGAGTACTGCTGCAGTGCAAAGGCCTTGATTCGTGAGGATGGCTCGCGTGCCTGCGGATGCGCCCACTCCTTTGCCATGCGGGGTCTTGCCAAATATCTTATCATCAACCACCCAGATGAATATTCAAACGACGAAATACTCCTTGAGCTTGGGAAGTGGAAGGCCACATATTTCCCGAAGCAGACTATATCCAAGGCTGTTTACAAATACGCTGAGTTTGGAAACATCGACCCCTCTGTTCTCACCGAGATGCCCAACATGGTAGGGAGCTGTTAAAGGGCCGAGCCAAAACCAGGCTCCCCTGCATCGATATTTGAGTAGAACAGGTAAATAGAATAAGAGGAGCATGCTATAATCACTGGGTGATATTTCATTCAAGGAGAGTTAGATGAAGCATAGCAGAGTTACCGAGATTTTGTTCATAATAGCAGGGGTGCTAATTCTAACAGCCATCCCCTATCTAATACTCTCGTGGCAGCCCCAGGGATCTGGCAGGGTGATAAATGTGGCTGGATACAATCTG
>BDTI01000115.1 GCA_002923215.1 archaeon BMS3Abin16
GTCGGACACGGGTTTTTTCAGAGGAAGATAGTGCCATGATTGCAGAGACTTATCATAACTGGCGTAACCCAGACGGAGATTATGAAGATGTCAAGGGCTTCTGCAACTCTGCCTCTATTGAACGAGTGCGGGAGCTGGGTTATGTTTTGACGCCGGGGCGGTATGTGGGTCTTCCTGATGCAGATGATGATTTCGATTTTAACGAGCGATTCACTAAACTGAAAGCGGAGTTTGAAGAACAGCTGAAAGAAGAAGCGAGGTTAAATGCGCTGATTGAAGAGAATCTGGCGAAGGTGAAAGTAGATGGCTAATTCAATTTTAATTCCCTCGAATTCGAGGGGTTTAAAACAGATCGAACGTTTGAATCAGATTGCTATTGGGCAGATGCGGGTATTGACTGGTGATTCTGGGATGAAAAGGCTGGAGGGGAAATCAGGTGAATAATATTCTGGCGGAGTTTGAAGAACAGTTGAAGAAGGAGGAGACACGACTGAACGCCCTCATCGCCGAAAACCTCCAGAAGGTGAAGACCAATGGACGATAATCTCTCTGACTCCTTTGAAGAAGATTTCAGCCGTATTGTTTCCATGATACAAACTGCCCGGGGCAGGGCGATGCAAAAGGTCAATGAAGAATTGATAAACCTCTATTTCAGCGTGGGGAAGATCATTTCTGAAAAGGTGGAGCAGGCAAAATGGGGAACTGCAGTCGTTGATGAATTAGCCTGCTATATAAGGGTAAACAACCCGGATGTCAAGGGTTTCAGTCGCAGGGGCCTGTATCGGATGAAGCAGTTTTATGAAGCTTATCGGCTGAACTCGGAATGTTACACTTTCTGGTATGAATCGGTACATAAAATCGCTGACAAACCGGAAGGGTCGCTATCGGAGGCGCATTTTGAAGGATCTGAAAACAGAGAAAAAGAGTTTGTGTCGGCAGTGTTGGCACAAAATCTGTGGTCCAATCATTTGGAGATACTGACGAAGCCGGAGGGGATTAACAGGATGATGAAAAAGCGACAGGGCAAAGCTATAACCGACTTTGAAAGAACGCTGCCAATAGAATCCTACATTGGACAGCATATCACGGATCAGGAGGGGGTCAGTATATGAGAGATAATTCCGAAAAAGCTGACGATCTCAAAAAAAAGGGTTTGAACTTCCATGATCTGGTTTCCGGCATCCGGCAGGTGCACGGACACCTATCTGCGCAGGCAGGAAAAGCAGTCAATATAAGCCTGACCCTGCGTAATTGGGTCATTGGTTGGTACATTGCCGAGTTCGAGTTTCGGGGGGCAGACAGAGCCGAATATGGGGAAAAACTGCTAACCGAACTGGCTGGAGAGCTTACCAAAGTGGAGGTAAGCAACTGCAATCGGAGACAACTCTATCGCTATCTCCAATTCTACAGGACCTATCCACAGATAGTGGGTACACTGTCCCCACAATTGGCCTCGGACCCGGAAGACCTGGGCAAGAAGTGGTTCGCCTTCTCGAAGATGGACATCGGGTCCGTGGAGATGCTAGCCAAACTGGAGGGGTTGTATGGTTAATGACGAGGTTCAACTACACCTAAAACATCTTCTATCGATGGGTGAAGGCCTCCGGGTCGAGTACAAAGAAGCAAAAAAGACCCTTCCGGTTAACCTGTTCGAAACGGTCTGCGCCATGCTCAACCGGGACGGGGGGGATATTCTGCTTGGGGTTGATGACAACGGGCAGGTTATCGGTGTTGATGTCCAGTATTTGGGTAAGTTGAAGACAGATATTGTGAACCTCTCAAACAACCCTCAAAAGCTCGATCCGCCGTTCATATTGTTCCCGGTCGAGCGCTCGTTGGAAGGGAAAGCGATAATACATATATCCATCCCGGCAAGTTCGCAGACACATCGGAGCATAGATGTAGTCTATGACCGTAGCGACGACGGCGATTTCCGCGTGAGCGAGCCACATCGAATCGCCGAGATAAGCAATCGCAAGCGTGCAGCCTACACCGAAAACACCATATATGGCGCCGTAACGCCGGACGACCTGCGCTTTGACATGCTCCCAAGGCTTCGCAATCTGATGCTTTCCCGCAGCCCGAACCACCCCTGGCCCGAGCTGACGGATGAAGAACTAATGTTAAAGGCAGGGCTTTACCGTAAGGATATTGAAACCGGTAAAGAGGGATACACCCTTGCGGCGGTTCTTTTGCTTGGAAAGGACGAGACAATCCACAGTGCCCTCCCTCATTACAAGATAGATGCTCTGGTGCGCAGGGTGCAGGTGGACCGTTACGACGACCGCGACCGTATCGAATGCAACCTGATAGAGGCATATGACCGGTTGATGGCCTTTGTCGCAAAGCACCTGCCCGACCCGTTCTACCTTGAAGGGGACGTGAGGATAAGCCTTCGTGACAGGATATTTCGCGAGGTTGTGGCAAACGTTCTCGTCCACCGCGAATACGTGAGCGCCTACCCTGCCCGCCTGATAATCTATAAGGATCGCGTGGAAACCGTGAATGCGAGTAACTACAGGACAAAAGGCATGCTTGACCCTAAAAACGTAGTGCCGTTCTCGAAGAACCCGACAATCGCAAAATTCTTCGCCCAGATTGGATGGGTGGAAGAGCTTGGCTCCGGCATGGTGAACATCGGAAAGTATGTTCCACACTATTCTCCCGGACGAAAACCCGAATACCGAGACGGGGCTGTTTTTACTACTATGATACCGCTCCCTGTAATAAAGGATGTCGCCGAGAAGGTTTACCTTGAAACAGCGGATGACTTCAGAGTAAAGTTCAGTGAAAACTTCAGAGTAAAGTTCAACGTAAAGGGAAATCAGCTGGACCGGATGACGGAAATGATATTGAGGCCCTCATCGGGAAGATTGCTGGTCGTCAAGGAACTCGCAGAGAAATACAGCGTCTCGGTAAGAACGATACACGAGGACCTCAGGCGGCTGGAAGGGTGGAACATCGTTACATTCGAGGGTCCACCCAAGACCGGAACATACATTCTCACCGAGTATGGAAAAGCCCTGCTGGAGGATGTGGTATGAGCGAGTGGAAGGAAAAACCTCCAAAAGGTGAAGCTGGAATGAGTGAAACTGATTTGATGGTACTTGAGGATATCCAGAGCAGGATATACACCCTTCGTGGTGTTCAGGTAATGCTGGACAGCAATCTGGCGGTGTGTTATGGTGTTGAGGTAAGACGACTGAACGAGCAGGTGAAGCGTAATAAAGAACGTTTTCCCGAGGCTTTTTGTTTTCAGCTAGCCGATGATGACATGGATATCTTGAAATCTCAGATTGCGACATCAAGCGATGTCCGAAACCTGAAATCGCAATTTGCGACCTCAAGGTGGGGTGGAAGGAGAACGAAACCTTACGCCTTCACCGAGCAGGAGAAAGTGGCATGAGCGACTGGAAAGAATGTAAACTGGGGGATGTTATAACCCTGCAAAGGGGGCATGATTTATCAAAAAGTAAAATGATGGATGGTAGTGTCCCCGTTGCTGGGTCAAACGGAATTATCGGTTACCATGATGTAGCTACTACAAATGCACCGGGAATTACAATCGGTAGAAGTGGCAATTTAGGCAATGCTTTTTTTTATAAAGAAGATTTTTGGGCTCACAATACGACACTCTATGTTAAAGATTTTAAAGGGAACAATGAATTATTCATTTACTACTTCCTAAAAACGTTTGATTTTAAGCAATTTAATGTTGGAAGTGCAGTACCCACACTAAATAGAAATCATATTCATCCGCTTGATGTACTTATCCCCCCTCTCCCCGAACAGCGCGCCATCGCCTCAGTCCTTTCCAGCCTCGACGACAAAATAGACCTCTTGCACAGGGAGAACCAGACACTTGAAGCCATGGCAGAAACACTATTCCGGCAATGGTTTGTGGAGGAAGCGAAGGAAGAATGGGAGGAAGGCATGCTGGGTGATGTAATTGAGCTTATTTATGGTAAAGGGTTAAAAAAAGAAATAAGAACAGGCACGGGTTATCCAGTAATTGGCTCAAGTGGTGTTGTCGGTTATCACTCTGAATTTTTAGTTGAAGGCCCTGGGATTGTTATTGGTAGAAAAGGTACGCTTGGTAAAGTCATTTACTTGTGGGATAACTTTTTTCCAATTGACACAACATATTATATCAAATCAAAAGTTGAATCCATAGGATTATTGTATGAATACTTCTTACTAAAGACACTCAATTTTGAGGAAATGAATTCAGATTCGGCAGTTCCTGGCCTAAATCGAGATATTGCATTGTCAACTGAAATTAAAATTGCGCCATTTGAGAAATTGGACAGGTTCAATCAGTTTACTTCAACATTTATTGACAAAATGAGGGAAAATAAATCTCAAATCCGCACCCTCGAAAAACTGCGGGATACTCTCCTGCCAAAACTCATGTCAGGAGATGTACGAATTGAAAATACTGAAAGATTTATGGAGGCTCGGAGTTGACAAAAGCCAAAAACAAAGAGGAATTTAAAGAACGGTGGGCTAAATATTGCAAATGCTTTGATGATAACGATGTCAATTCCATCAATTCGCAAATTACACGAATGTTGTGGAATTACGCTATTTGGAATCTTATTAATGGCTCAATGCAATATGTTGAAAAAGATTCGGATGGAGCCGCCTTAGCGAATGGAGCATTGTACCGCTCCATAAACAGGTGGTTCTTCGAAACACAGAAGATGGCCATTCGGCGGTTGATTGATGAGTCTGGTATTGACGGCGAGCGTGGAGTCAATTCCATCATGAGCGTCATCAATGACATTAAAGAAAATGCCGAATACCTCACTCGCGAGAATCTCTTCGAATTGAGAAATTTGCAGTATGATTATGAACCGTTAACCGAACTTGATTATGAGCCTAGCGACGATTTACATCAGTTGATAGATATATTGTCCAAAACGTCAGAAGAAAAAAGAGAAAAGAGCGATACGATAGACGTGAATTTCTTAACTCAACTGAAAAATGACTTATCCGAACAATGTGAACAATTTAAAATTTTCGTTGATAAATATTGTGCACATGCTGCTACTGAAGAAAGCCGGAATAAGGTTAATGCTGATGGCCTTAAAGTAACGGTAAAAGAGTATAAGAAGGCTCATGAGTTGATGTGCAAATATGCTAATTTTATAGAAGATCTACTCAGGGATAAATCAAATAAATTTTTACCAACTCCCTCTCCAGATCTATTTTTATATTGGGATAAGCCGATATTTCAGGGGGATGATCCTAAGCGATTGAAGGAAATTTGGAATAAATATGAAGACGAGGCAAGACAATGGCACAGTATATCTTTTGACGAATTAAAAAAGAAAATGGAGACCGTGACCTCGAATGAATAATGTTAGATTCGAAAAAGCCGTTCTCAATTGGTTCGAAAGCCCCGATTACTCCATCCACGCACGCCCAGAATCCCGCGCCCTTACCGCCATCCGGAACGCCCTGCTGCCGAAGTTAATGAGCGGTGAAGTGAGGGCGGAGTCATGAATAAAAAAAATCTCCCTGACAAGCAAACCGACTTCATCCTCTACACTGGAAACAATGGAAAAGTGAATGTCGAAGTATTTCTGAAAGATGAGACAGTCTGGCTCACACAAAAAGCAATCGGCGAGCTTTTCGGTAAAGAAAGAAGCGTCATCACCAAGCACCTGAAAAATATTTTTGCCAGCGGGGAACTGGAAGAAAAAAGCAATGTGCAAAAAATGCACTTTAGTCATTCAGATAAACCAATCAAATTCTACAACCTCGACGCCATCATCTCTGTAGGTTACCGCGTCAACTCCTACCAAGCCACGCAATTTCGCATCTGGGCCACCCAGACACTGAAAGAATACATCATCAAAGGCTTTGTGCTCGATGATGAACGCCTGAAACAAGGCGGCACAGTCTTTGGCAAAGACTATTTCAACGAACTCCTAGAACGCATCCGAGAGATTCGGGCGAGTGAACGAAGGTTTTACCAGAAAATAACCGATATATACATCCTATCCGCTGACTATGATAAAAACACCCAGACAACAAAGGAGTTTTTCGCCTCAGTGCAAAACAAGCTTCACTGGGCAATAACCGGAAAAACCGCTTCTGAAATCATTTATGATTCCGCAGACGCAGCTAAAATCCATATGGGCCTGACAAGCTGGAAACACGCGCCAGATGGTAAGATCTTAAAATCCGATGTCGCTATCGCAAAGAACTATCTCAACGAAGCCCACATCAAGGAACTGAATCAAATCGTCTCCGCCTATCTTGACCTGGCGGAAAACAGAGCCCAGCGGCAGATTTTGATGAAAATGGTGGACTGGACTGAGTTTCTACATAATTTCTTGGAATTATCCAACTACCCCCTCTTACAGGAAAAAGGTAAAGTCAGTGCCTTAGAAGCGAAACTTAAGGCTGAACAAGAGTATGATGTGTACCGTATAAGACAGGATAAAAACTATATCTCCGATTTTGATAGAGAAATAAAGCGTATCTCCGGAGAAAAAGATGGAAAATAAAATCACTGAATCCGCCATCGAGAAACACGCAATCGAAGAGCTGGAAAAACAAGGCTACCAATATATTGACCCAGACACAATCACCGCAGAACGGGCAAGCTACGAAGACATCCTGCTGCTGGAGCGTCTGCAAAAAGCAGTTGCCAGAATAAACCCCACTATTCCAGCCGACGCCCGTGAAGACGCCATCAGACAAATACAGCGGTTAAATTCACCAGAGCTTATCGCCAACAACGAAGCATTTCACCGTATGCTCACAGAAGGCATAAAAATCAGCTACCGAAAAAAAGACGGAAGCAGCAGAGGCGACCTAGTCTGGCTGATTGATTATAAGAATCCTGAAAACAACGAATACACAGTCACAAATCAATTTACAGTCATAGAAAATGACGTGAAAAAACGCCCCGATGTAGTTCTATTTGTAAACGGCTTGCCCCTCATAGTAATCGAACTCAAAAACCCAACCGATGAAAACGCAACCATCGACTCAGCCTACAGACAAATACAAACATATAAAGAGGCAATCCCCAGCCTATTCACATGCAACAGCTTCATAGTCATATCCGACGGACTCGAAGCAAAAGCAGGATCGCTTTCAGCAGGTTTCAACCGCTTCATGGCCTGGAAAACAACAGACGGCAAAACACTAGCATCACCACTGATCGGGCAACTGGAAACGCTGATAAAAGGAATGCTCAATAAAAGAACAGTGTTAGACCTTACCCGGCATTTCATCGTCTTTGATAAATCAAAAAGAGAAGACAGAGAAACGGGAATCGCCACCATACGAACAGAGAAAAAACTAGCCGCATACCACCAGTACTACGCAGTAAACCGGGCTGTTGAATCAACACTCAGAGCCACCGGATACAGGGCAGAAGAAAAAAGTCCTCAAGCCGGCATGGTCATGGAATCCCCTGAAAACTACGGTCTGCCAAGCGTCCGGAAACAACCCCCCGGAGATCGAAAAGCCGGAGTAGTCTGGCATACACAGGGAAGCGGGAAATCACTGTCAATGGTCTTTTTCACAGGTAAAATAGTCCTCACACTGAACAACCCAACAGTTTTGGTAATAACAGACAGAAACGATCTGGACGACCAATTATTCGATACCTTCGCAGCATCAAAACAAGTTCTCAGACAAGACCCTGTTCAAGCAAAGAGCAGAGAACAATTAAAAGAACTTTTAAAGGTTGCATCAGGCGGCGTGATCTTTACCACCATCCAGAAGTTCCAGCCAGAAGAAGGCAATGTTTACGAGAAACTTTCAGACCGGAAAAACATCATTGTAATAGCCGACGAAGCCCACCGGACACAATACGGCTTCAAAGCAAAAACCATCGATGATAAAGACGAAAAAGGCAATGTAATCGGTAAAAAAATTGTCTATGGCTTTGCGAAATACACCCGTGACGCCCTTCCCAACGCCACATTCATCGGGTTTACAGGCACACCCATTGAAAAAACAGATGTAAACACACCCGCTGTCTTCGGAAGTTACGTTGATGTATACGACATATCACAGGCCGTTGAAGATAAAGCAACAGTCAGGATATACTATGAAAGCAGACTGGCAAAAATCAACCTCAACGAAGAAGGCAGAAAACTGGTCGCCGAGCTGGACGATGAACTGGAAAAAGCCGGTCTGGCAGAAAACCAGAAAACCATGGCGAAATGGACCCGGCTTGAAGCATTAATCGGCAGTGAAGGCAGGCTAAAACGGGTTGCGCAAGACATTATAACGCATTTCGAGCTGCGGCAGGAAGTGTTCGAAGGCAAAGGCTTGATTGTTGCAATGTCAAGAAGGATTGCCGCCGACCTATACGAAGAAATAATCAAAATCAGACCCGAGTGGCACAGCAATGATCTGAAAAAAGGCGCAATCAAAGTAGTAATGACCTCTGCATCTTCAGACGGGCCGAAGATTTCAAAACATCACACCACAAAAGATCAGAGAAGAGCCTTAGCAGATCGAATGAAAGACCCTGAAGACGAATTAAAACTGGTTATAGTCCGGGATATGTGGCTAACCGGATTTGATGTTCCAAGTCTTCATACAATGTATATTGATAAACCAATGAAAGGCCACACCCTCATGCAGGCTATCGCCAGGGTAAACAGGGTTTACAAAGACAAACCCGGCGGCCTTATAGTTGATTACCTTGGAATAGCGTCTGATCTAAAAGAAGCACTCTCATTCTACTCTGACAGCGGAGGAAAAGGTGACCCCACGGTTCTACAGGAAAAAGCTGTTCAACTGATGCTTGAAAAACTTGAAGTTGTCTCCCAGATGTTTCACGGATTCTCCTATGACCATTACTATTCAGCAGATACCTCCACAAAGCTATCACTGATTCTCGCCGCAGAAGAGCATATTTTAGGCTTGGAAAACGGAAGAAAACGATATATTAACGAGGTAACAGCATTATCCAGGGCATTTTCTATCGCCATCCCCCATGAACAGGCAATGGATGTGAGAGATGAAGTCTCCTTTTTCCAGGCAATCAAAGCCAGACTCGCAAAGTTTGACATCACTGGAACAGGCAAAACAGACGAGGAAATTGAAACCACAATCAGGCAAGTCATTGATAAGGCCCTTGTAACCGAACAGGTCGTAGATGTTTTTGATGCTGCAGGCATTAAAAAACCGGATATATCCATATTATCTGAAGAATTTCTCTTAGAAGTAAAGAACATGGAGCATAAAAATATCGCTCTGGAAGTTTTAAAGAAACTGCTCAACGATGAAATAAAGTCACGGACTAAAAAGAACCTGGTACAAAGCAGATCACTTATGGAAATGCTTGAAGATTCCATTAAAAAATATCACAGTAAGATATTGACAGCAGCCGAAGTTATTGAAGAACTAATTGAACTCAGCAGAGACATTAAAAAGATGGACAAAGAGCCGGAGGAAATGGGCTTGTCAGAATCTGAATATGCCTTTTACACTGCTATTGCAGATAATAAGAGTGCCCGTGAACTCATGGAAAAAGAAAAATTAAGAGAACTTGCAGTCGTATTATACCGGAAGGTGAAACAAAACGCATCAATCGACTGGACAATAAAAGAAAGTGTTAGAGCAAAATTAAAAGTAATTGTCAAACGAACCCTGCGGCAATACGGATATCCGCCAGACATGCAGGCACTTGCAACAGAAACCGTATTAAAACAAGCGGAATTAATCGCAGACGAAATCAGCATCGTAGAAGGTGCTTGAAGAGGTTTTAAAATGATTATCTACAAGCTCATGCAGCCTCTACCCGATGAGATAAAGATCGTGGAAGGAAGCGGATAACATGACTTACAAGCCCAACTTCCAATATACTGCAAAGATAGTAAACAACCTCACCCAGATAGCCTCAGCAAGAGAAGTAATCTTAAACGCATATCTTATTCCAAAATGGGAGGTAAGCCTCCGCCGAGAAGCACTGATAAAAAACGCCCATCACTCAACAAGCATCGAAGGCAATCCACTGTCTCTGGAGGATGTCAGCGAACTTGCAGCAGGACGCAAAGTCATGACCACAAGAAAAGCTAGAAACGAAGTGCTTAACTATCTTAACGTGCTCCAACACATCGACGACTACTCAAAAGACCGAACAATACGAGAAAGCGATGTCCTGAAGATGCATAAAGCACTGACAAAGGAAACCCTAGACCGGGAGGAGGACTCTGGAAGATACAGGGACCGGCAGGTGGCTGTAGTGAACTCATCAACAGGTGAAGTTGTCTTTATGCCACCTGAAACCACAGAGGTCCCAAAACTGATGAACAACTTGTTAGAGTGGCTCAACTCCGAGGAATCGCAGAATGTAAATCCGGTGTTGGTCGCAGGCATGACACATTACGAGCTTGTGAGAATCCACCCATTCATAGATGGAAACGGCAGAACCGCGAGAGCCCTAGCCACCCTAATCCTCTATCTACGCGGATTTGACACAAAGCGGTTCTTCACCCTTGATGATTATTATGATAGTGACAGACGATCTTACTACAGAGTATTAAAATCAGTTGATCCTACTACCATTGACATAACCGATTGGCTGGCATACTTCACCGACGGAGTAGTTGTATCATTGACCCGCGTGAAAGAGAGGATATTGAAACTATCCAGCGAGAAACTTAAAAAGGATAAAAAGGGACAGATAGCCCTTACAGAACGTCAAATGAAGATCATAGAGCAGATCAATATAAACGGAAGAATAACTATCGGTGAAATGACGGAGATGTTTGGAATTTCACGGCAAGCAGCCTTAAAAGAGGTTTCAAAGCTCGTGGATTTGGATGTCGTAAAACTCGTTGGAAAAGGTAGAGGCGCGCATTATGTTATCATCTAGTTGTCATTTAGGTTGTCATTTAGGTTGTCATTTATACCCTATCAATAACCTCTACAGCCTCACTGAGGATGAAATAAAGGTGGTGGAGGGAGGATAAATGAATAAAAAGTATAATAACCCCTTTAAAGATATAATATGAGTAGAAGTCAAATATTAGGAGTTGAAATGATGAAAAACGAGGAGCTCTTCAAAAAAACCGTGTCTCTACTCAAAAAAACAGGAGCCAAGAAAATAGCTGTCTTCGGCTCATATGCAAGAGGAGAGCAAAACCCTAAAAGCGACCTTGACCTCCTCGTTGAGTTCAAAGACCGAAAAAGCCTCCTCGACCTTGTGGGAATGGAGATGGATTTAACAGATACACTAGGAACCAAGGTTGAGCTGCTCACAGAGAAATCCATAAGCCCCTACCTCATTGGAAAAATCAAAAAAGAAGCAGTCGTGTTATACGAATGAAAGACGACAAAGTATATCTGAGACACATCCTGGACGCAACCCGCCGGATTGAAGAATACCCTCCAAGGAGTGGAATACCAGGATTTTATGGACACACATTTAATCCAAGACGGAGTAGTTAGACTAAATCGAGATAATAGGTGAGGCCACCAAAAGATTATCAGAAAAATTCAAGGAAAAACACCCACATGTACCATGGAAAAAAATAGCTGGCATGAGATATAAACTGATACATGGTTATTTCGGGGTGGACCTTGATGCGGTTTGGGACACTGCGATAAAAGACATTCCAGCTCTGAAAAAAGAAGTTGAACAAACTCAAATATAAGCCGTCTACACTCTCTACTGCCTCACGCCCGGTTGAGATAAAGATCGTGGTGGAAGGAGAAGCTCTCTTATGAACATGCAAAAAAATTAGACTCCCATTAATAGCTGCATGGAATCGTGGATTCCGTGGGGCAGGCCCAGGATCAAGAGTCCAAGTTTGAATATCCATTTTTCACCTTCACTTGAGTCCTTCTCGATATAGTAGAGCGCTGCAATGATGAGTGAAAGTTTGAATGGCAGAAATAGAAAGGGATTTGCCGATGAGATCAATCCGGTTAAAACATGCTCCGGCGCATAGCCGAAATAGGCTGTGGCTATGGTGGTTGTCGTTGTGTCCAGAATAAACCCTGAGATTATCAAAGTGTTCGCCTTTGAGATGAGACCCTGCCAAAATTTGAAGACCACTCCGAAGAGCAAGACGCCGACAATCAGAGATATGGATATAACCTTGAGAAACTCCCCGTAGTTTGCGGCTTTGACAAGGATATAGGCTAAACCTATGACCGCGGGGGTTCCTCCTAAAATATACATGACACGGGATGGCTGCTCCTTTTTCAGTGTGCGTGAAATCCCTAGAGAAACAATTGCAAATCCCGCGATGAGAATATAGATTCCAGGTGTGAAAAACCAGAATGAAGGTGGGAGAAGACCCTCTCCGTTTACAAAGGTATATTGACTCAGCGCACGCACCACGCCGCCTAGAAAAACAAAGGGCACTAGACTCCAGAAAAGCTCTTCGTCGATCTTCATCCCCATTTGCTTGAAGAGTCTGCCAGCCAAATATATGCCTACTAAGAATAGAAAGGCGTAGGCCAGGGTGTTGTAGATATTGTATCCCTGGGTGCTCATCACCGGCTCGATAAAATATCGAGTGATAAATTCAGTTATACTCATGGCTCAACCTCGCGCTGTTTGATATTGTACTGTAGAATTGGTATGAACATTGGTACTCTGCTCAGATATTCTGAATATGCATCCCCAAACTTCTCTAGAAGATTCGCTTCCTCTTTTTTAGCGAGATGATAGTACATTACGAGCAGGACCGGCCACATGGCAACAGTAAGAATTGTTGGCCACTGGATGAGGAATGCAATTGTAATCACCAGGAGACCGAGGTACTGGGGATGTCGAATCCTGGAGTAGACTCCTTCGGTCACAAGTTCGCCAGTCGAATGATATATTTCTCTCCAACCATTTCTAACCAATATGAATCCAATCAGGAGTAGAAGCGTGCTCAAGGCCATCACAAATGCCCAGGCCCGGTTAATATCCATTATCCCCATCTTCGAGAGGAGTACGGCAAGGAGATGCCCTTCTGTGTGCCCGAATGAGAGGGAGACCCCGAAGACCGATGTCAGGATGTATATGGTAAGGGGGAATCCATACATTTCAGTGAAAAGAGCGACTAAAAACGCTTCGTATATCCCAAGGTTTCGCCATTCCCGTTTTTTCATTGGGCGGGAGAAGGAAACAACAAAATAGGAAAAGATCAGAACGGCCACAATCATCGAACCCCAGTGTCCATATGCATAATCTTCACCGATTGGAATCCCCTGGAATAATGTGACTGCCAAATCAGGGGAGAGGAAAAAGACAAGGCTGGATAGGAATGTGCCTGCTGCGGCAAGAAGGATGCCCCAGAAAACAAGGCTTCCGATCATGTTCACAATCTCCTGTGGTTTCATAGATTTATCCGGGCCCCACATATTTTAGGAGTATAAGTTCAATGTCGCTTATGTATGGCAGCAGCACTGCCTGAAGCTGTTTGTCAAGTCCCCAGAGTATGGCGACGCCTGTTAAGATCATGACCCATCCTGCGAATCTCTCAAACTTTTCTGAGTTCTGCTCAAGCCATTTCAAGCGGCTTGAATATCGTTTGCCGGTGTAAGCGATGAATAGAACTGGAATGGAAAGACCTGCAGAATAGCTGAGGAGTAGAAGCGAGCCGTGAAGAATATTTCCCTGATAAGTTGTATATGCCAGTACAGAACCCAGTATAGGTCCTACACAGGGTATCCACACGATGCCAAGGGTCATGCCCAGTGTGAAGGCTCCAAGAAGTGGATGCCCCGGCCCAGGCCCTTTCAACCCGACAGAAGATAAAGCCCGGTGAATCCTTCCCACAACCATCGAGGAATACTTCGTAAAGATGTTGTTAATATCCTGATCAGCCCATATAGCTCCAAAAAGGATGATCATTGCGATGAAAAAATACCGCAGTGTCTCCTTTGTATAGACTGAGCCGATGACAGAGAACAACCCTCCCATAAAGGTGAATGTGACGGCGCTTCCCATGACAATGAAGAGGGGGCGCAGCCTGTGACCCATTGAGCCTGCGAGCATTGGAGGCAGGATCGGGAGTATGCATGGTGTGAGGGCGGATAAAAATCCTGATAGAAAAACAAGCAGCATCGTGGGCTGGGAAAAAAGCGCTGTAACCTCGCTGACCATGGGGCTCCCTCATCGAGGTCTTATTATAAAATTATGCCAGAATTGGGCCAAATTCTGGTAAACTGACTTATAATATTTAGATAGAAGCAGTGGCTAATGAGTTACTTGCATGCGGTAGTCACCATCGCAAACATCGTCCTTTTAGCGCTCCTCGTCTATTACTTTTATCAGTCATATAAAGATGTGAAGTCGAAGTTTGCTCTGGGACTCGTGTTCTTTGCAGTAGTGCTTCTAATGAATGGTTTCTTTTTACTCCCCATGTTTTATGAGATCTTTACTCCCTCCCACTCCTGCCCATATGACCCCTATTATACGTTGGCAGGAATCTTTGAGTTTTTTGCCCTTATAATACTCCTCTATATTGTTAGAGAGTAGGGCGTTCTTTGTCAGAGAGAATCGTCATCGTGATTCCCACAATAAAGAAGATTGAGCCTATCCATATCCAGTTCATGAGTGGTTTTATCTTCACTGTAACCGGTGCTTTGGTTCCGCTCAGACCGCTGAAGGAGACGAATACATCATCTGTTAGGCTTCGGTCAACCATCACCCTGTTGGCATCACCGTTTTTGAATACCTCTTTTTTCGCTATGCCATGGCCGATTCGCTTGTCGCCTTTGTAAACTGCGAGGTGAAGCTGTTCAACAGTCTTATAAGGGCTTCCTGCGCCAGGACGGTACTCTTCCATGTGACTCGCAAACATTATCAGGTCAAATGTCTTTTTAAGGGTGGGACTGGGAAAATCTGCCATGAGCGTCCCCTCAGCTAAAACGGTTATACCTGTGGGTATGTTATCCAATTTGTCAATGGCAACCCAGAGCTGTTCACCGCTCTCTGCCAGTTTAACATATGTTACATGCTCGGTTTGTATGACATCATCGATTACGCCGCGCACCTGGTAGGACTCTTCTATGTTTCCAGATTGAAGCTTGCCATAAAATTCTCTCAGACTCAGGCCGGGAGAGGGTGGCGGCGGCACGCCCGTGTTCTCGCCGGCGCCGTAGTCTTCAATCTCTTTGAATTCGATTAGCTGGATAGAATAGGGACTCGTCCCTTCCTGCGGATGCACACCCCAGGTGCCGAGTCTGCCGAAACCTTCGTGGGCGTTAGCAGGGGAGAGGGACACGATCTTTCCTGGCTCGTTTATATTCAGCTCTCCAGAGAAATCAGACACAAATAGAGATGCGTAAACTGCACCGATACCTATGAGGATTACTCCGATGTGGATGATGAGTATGCCTGCTTCTTTAACCTTGAGATGTCTCTTTTTAAATGTGGACATCTTTGCCTTCCACCGTTCCTCGACTGCATAGAGGACATAGATGGATGGAGGAATCACGCTCAACGCCGAGACTCCGCCTATGATGGCATAGAGCATGGGTTTTTCTGCGGTGACGATGCCTGTGTAATCTATTATATTGAAGTTTTCATTTGGACGTATCAACGCGGCAACGATCGTTAGCGCGGTAAAGAAGAGAAATGTGTTGACCACCTCCTTTTTCTTTGACGGTCTGTAGTGAAGCCCAAGGCCTATAAGCAGAAACATGAGGATGAAGAATGGATATATCCAGAGGTTGAAAAACTGTGCGGTAACAGAATATTTTACGCCGTAAACCTGTTTTGCAATCGGCGGATATGTGATTCCGAAGAAGGATATAAAGGTGATTACAAGGAGTGTGAGTATGGCTGCATAGAATATGTTTGTCCTATTTAGCAGAGACTTTTCCTCGCGTTCTTTCACATCGGATTTCACATATTTTACAGCTCCAAGGGCAAGGGGGAGTACAAAGGAAATCCCTGTAAGGAGGATGATGTATCGGCCTACAGCCCCGGAAATAAATGCGTGTACAGACTCAAAGATCCCGCTTCGGGTAACCATGGTCGCATAGACTACCATTGAAAATGTGAATGCCGTGAGCACAGGGGCGAGGATTGTGTATTTTCTCCCGTCTCTTCGGTGCTCCACCACAGTGTGAATAGCTGCGGTGAGCATGAGCCAGGGCAGAAGCATGGCGGTTTCAACAGGGTCCCAGGCCCAGAAGCCGCCCCAGCCCAGGGATTTGTAGGCCC
Source organism: archaeon BMS3Abin16 (assembly GCA_002923215.1). GTDB lineage: Archaea > Hydrothermarchaeota > Hydrothermarchaeia > Hydrothermarchaeales > SZUA-236 > SZUA-236. The sequence goes on from BDTI01000115.1 coordinate 16,157, forward strand.
ATATCCCGCCGAAGACCATGGAGAGTGTGGCGAAGAGCCATGAGACTCGGAGCCATTGTATTCCCTTGTCAACCCACATCTTCTGGGCTGCTGCTTCACTTCGGCCTAGGAAGGTCATGAAAAGATAGACTATGGCGCCTGCAAATGGAACGGCTGTTCCAGCATATCCCAGGAATGTGGTGAAGGGGTGTGTAGCCATCCAGGGATCAATCAAAAGCGGGTTGAGTCCGTTTCCATCTTCCGGCACAAAGTTCACAGTTAGATCTGGATTGTTTTGCGCGAGTAGACTTGGCTCGTCCTGATAGATGGTTTTAAAGGGCGAGTCTATTACTGTGAGAACTGTGAAATACATGCCAAGTATGACTACGATGATCAGGCTTTTTTTGACAAAGTCCGTCTCTTTGCCTTTTGTCTCGTTCAACCACAATGCACCTATAGCTATGAGGGCTGCCCAGAAAAGAAGGGTGCCGGTCTGTCCGGCAAGCACACCTGAAAGCCGGTACCAGACAGGGTAGTATTTGCTTGAGAACTGCCATACATAGGCTACTGTGAAGTTGCTTGAATAAAAGTAGTATGAGAGGAGGATAAAGTCAAAGACTAAAAGTCCGCAGAAGGTCCTGACAAGCCATTTAATCTGGTGGCTGTGGCGATCTGTCTTTTTCAGTATCTCTAGTGTGAGAAGATAGATTATGGCCGCTCCAAGGGCTATTGACAGGTATAAGAGAGTGTCACTTTTCAGCAAGTCTATTCACCTGTTAGGTTGGTCCTCTTTTATGTGCTCTGTTTCGTTGGTGTTGGTAAGGGCGTTTTTCGCCTCTACGCCTGGTGTTATAACCGTTTTTTTCCGGCTCTTGTGAAGGTCTCTTACCTGAGTGAGGACGTCAAGGAATGCTTCCTCCGGGATATAGCCTGGAATCCTTGTTATAATATCTCCAGATTCATCCAGGAAGAGTTCCTGGGGCGGGGCCTGGACGTTGAAACGGTTGGTGTCCTCCTTGTTGACATCCATGTCGATTGCGACCCTTACAAAGTCTTCTTCCAGTATCTTTTTAGTGGGTGGGTAGGGAAAGACTTCGGTCTGCATCTTCTCGCAGTATGTGCACCAGATGGTCCAGAAATAGACGAGCATCGGCTTCCCTGTTTCCTGTGCAACAGCCGCTCCTTGGTCGTAGGTTTGGTACCATTCCATTCCTCCGATATAGGTCCATTCATTGTCGCTGATTACAGGAGTGGCGTTTACAGCGTAGAAGACGAAGACAACAACTGCGAGTAAAGCAATTATGGTCAAGACCTTTTTAGTGTTCATATATCCTCTCTCGATATATCCCTGTGAGACATTTTAAATAGTTTTACCAGAATCTCGCCCAAATCTCACTGTCTGATATCCCATGAGAACACCCTGTCCTCTATGCCTACACCTACTATAATCAGGGTTAAAGTACCAGTCTGTTCAACAGGCGAAAATGCAAGTTTGCCTGAGCGATGATGACCTCCAGGCGGAGAGCCTTCCCATGAAAGAGGACTATACCGATTTCCACTGTCATCCTCAAGTGTGGAAATCTGGGCCAGGTCAAAGTCCAGGGAGCCTGAGTGCGTGGTAATGCCTATTTCAAAGGCCACCTCTCCTCCCTGTGAGAAAGAAGGCGTTACTGCAAACTCAATGGAATCCTGGGTCACAGCACGTGTGGGCAGTGTTGTTGATACAGGCAGGGAGGATAAAGTGGAAGGTGCAGAGGTGGCGATCACAGAGGAGGAGAAGCCTTGCTGGACACCACTGTATGTGACAAAAAAGGAGACCGAGAACAGGAACACTGACAGATAGATAGCAGCCCACTTTGCCTTTGTCATGTCAAAGCTCATTATACTGCCAAACCACCTGCCACCAAGACCATGCGCCTGGATGACTTCGAGCATTAAGGTAATTCCCACAAAGTTGGAGAGGATGCCCAGGATAATAAAAAGAAGCTGGTATTTTGCAAGCACAGCCGAGAGTGCTGAAAGCCCGATGATTGCAAGGACGTCTGTCAAGTGATGGGCGCAGCAAGCCACCATGGACGTAGTTGAAACACCTGATGCCGCGGCCATAGATGTGGTGGCGCCTGCAATCTCCCTAGCCCTGAGAGCGGCCCTGACGTATGAGTAGAGGCCCACCTGTATTCCAAAACCCACGATTAGAAGGGATATCCATATCCAAAGCTCCCTGAACTGTGAGAGGGCGTGCTCGAAAGATTCAGAGAGGCTCACAATCCCGAAGTACACTATGAGAAGGGCTACAGAAGCGCTAAAGCCCATAACCACAGGTCTTTGTTTTAAGCTCATGTTGTCCTGCCTTCGACGTTTGCATCTGCACCTGCAGAGACGGATGCGGCGCCGATTATATGTATCGCGGCGATCATTAGAAAAGTCCTTACAGCCATTCTTCCTCCCTTCGCGGTTGGCTTTCAGTTTTTTTACCAGAAGTATCCAGATAGATGACTCCAGTCATCCCTACAATGAGGAGCAGTACACCGACCCATATAAGATTCACAAACGGCATTATCTTGAAGCTGAAAAAAGCCAAGACCCTTCCAGACTGATGCTGGATGCCCATAAAAACACCGTAGACATCTGATCCCCCTCTGACGATGAATGGGGTGTGGCGGTGTTCAACCATTCTAAGAACCCCGCTTCCCTTGACCTCCCCGCTTTTTATTACTGTGACATAGCCCTCCTGAACCCATACACCTGAAGCATCTTGAAAGACATTAATATCGTCGAGCCGGACCGAATATCCCTGGCCCATCTCCATAACCCGTCCACTATCGCTGTTATAGTCAAAGGCCATATCATATGTAGTAGCAAGAGCCCCGCTCACAACAGCGCCTGCGACCACGAAGACTATGCCGATGTGCGCGATATCGGAGAAGAGTTTCTTCAAAAACACAGGGTTAAATCCAGAGCCATTCCAGGCTTTCACAGTCCTGTAGATTAGGCTTCCCAGGCTGAATAAGATCAGGGGTGCTATGAGATTTACATATCCATTAGAGCTTGGAACATCTGCTGCGTAGAAAAGAACAGAGACGATAACGGCGGCGGCTGAAACCCACATGAGAACGCCCTTTTTAAGGTGTCCTAAAAATCCATTCACACCCATGATAAAGATGATAAGCACAGTGGCAAGGTAGCCTTTCTGATTATAAAAACCGGGTGGCGTCGCAACATCCGCTCCCTCAAATATCTTGGCAAGCACAGGGCCTGTGAGACCCCAGAAAACCACGGCCGCCGCAGCCAGAATGCCGAGTATCGAGAGCTGAAGCAAAGTAGATTGGGAGAGTAGATTGAACCCCTTGGGTTCAGGCTTCCAGCCGGTTCTCTTGACTGCGAAATATGCTGCCACAGCCGTGAGAGCCAGAACAGCGATGATCAAGTAGTTGGCTGAAGACGCGGCCGAATAGGAATGGCTCGATTTTATAATCCCGCTCCTCGTGATGTAAGTGGAGTAGACGATGAGTAGCGTTGTGAGAACACCGAG
>BDTI01000116.1 GCA_002923215.1 archaeon BMS3Abin16
CCAAGCTCTTTTTGCCGCTCAAGTATGAGAACACTGGCATCTTCTGTGAAGTGGGCTGTTGCAAGACCTGCAAAGCTTGCCCCAACAATCACAACGTCGCTTTCACTATTTTCCATATCTTTTTAGACTAAAAATAAGGCTTTCAAGGTCTCTGATTGAAAAGACCCTGAGTGTGCCTCTTCTTTTTTTATCGCTTCCCCCCCGCATACAAGATGCACCTCTAACTGCAGCTCTTGCAGCATTTGCAAGCGCCGTATCTATTCCTTTTTTCAACCTTTTTTATCTCCACGTTTTTCACCTCCTTTACTTGCTTCTCACAGTTGCCGTGTATTCACCAGTTGACGCCACGGTCTCCAATATCTCCTCAACAGAGATGAGTTCAGGATCGTATTCCACGAACCCATTTTTTGCATCCCAGCTGATATCAGCCTTTTTGACGCCTCCTTTCACTGAGAGCATCATCTGGATGCCGTTTGCGCACATTCCGCAGTGCATTCCCTTTATGTCGAGATTTACATTTTCCATAATATAGCCTCCTAATAGCTTTTTAATTTTTCGCGCAAATCATTCTCCTTCGGAACTCCGCCCGCCCATTCCAACTTGTCGTTAACAACAATGCCAGGCGCAGACATAAGCTGATACTGGACAGCAACCTCAGGATGCTTCGAAACATCGATTACCTCAACCATCAAATCCGGCATTTCTTCCTTCATCTTGAAAGCGAGTTCTTTTGCTTCAGGGCAGTGCGCGCATCCCGGCATAGTTAAAATCTTTATGTTTGTCATTTTCTTCACCTCATGGAAAGGCCTATGAAAAGGCCGGCAATAAATATCAGGATGAGCCCAAGGACGAGGCGCTGCTTCGGAAGGATTATCTCACCGCTTTGCATCCCTATCGCCTCCTCTTGACAAAAAAGACTATTAAAACTGCGATCAAAAGGATCGCGCCATAAAGGGTTGTGTTGCTTTTCTCCCGCGTTGTAGTGTCATGCTCCTTGCCTTCAAATGTTCTGATGTAATTAACGGTCTGCCAGATCTCCTCGTCACTGAGATATTCTCCGTGAGAGAGCATCTCGCCGCTACCGAATTTTATGGTGTAAAAGAGTTCCCCGTCCGTCATCTTGCGGAGCAATGCAGGATCCGAGAGGTCTGGGGCTGGTTTTGTGAGCGCGCTCTGTGCATATGAACCGTTGTTTCCCCAGCCGTTTTCGCCGTGACAGCGATAGCAGTATAACTTGTAAACCTCTTTTCCCCCAGTAAAAGACGCATGGTCGTTGGACACAGGGTTTTCCAGTGTTCTGAATTCCTCCGGCGATGCCATGGAGGTGGTTTCTTTTTCTTCTGTCAAGACCGGCTCTTCTTGGGCAGCCAGTTCAGGAGCAATACTTCTCAGGTAATTAACCACATGCCACATGTCATTTTCCGTCAATTGGTTTTCAAATGCCGGCATATACTCTCCAACACCCTCTTTAATCTTGTAAAACAACTCTCCGTCGCTGTGCTCTTCCATCATTGTAACATTGGTGAAGTCGGTTGGCTTTTCAAGTAAGGAGTTAGCCAGAGGGCCGTCACCCCTTCCAGAATCTCCATGACAACCGGAGCAGTTTTTTTCATAAACGGCCATTCCAGTCTTTAGTGACTCCGCGTTCATCTGCTGTGGATTTGCAATAGAGCTGACCTCTGCAGGGCCACCTCCTTCAGCATGTCCTTCTGATGCCCAGACCTGTGTTGCGGCAACAACTAATACAAGCATAATGGCAAATGTAACTGTCACTGCACGTCTATTCATCCTCTTCCTCCTTCTTTTTAAAGGGTTTTTTCTTGAAATACCACGCGATAGGCGCAACAATGCCGAGGATAATCGTGGCTATAGCATAGGGCGCTGTTGCACGCGCCTTTTTAAAGATGCCTTTACCCTGGCCCAGCCCTACCTTACACTCATTGCACACAAGGGCTGTATGCCCCTGCTGGGCGTGCCTCCGGCAGACGCACGAGCCGTCCGGGTACATCTCGTTGGTCAGGCACTCTGTGCAGCCGGGTTCTATACAGCACTCATACTCAGCAACATTTCCTGAGGCACCGGAGAATACTGAATTCCAGCCTGAGTGGAGAGGGGTTATGAGAAGCCAGTTATGGCCGAACATGCCGATCACAAGGATTATCGCACCGAAGAGCACAAGCCCCCAGCCGGTGAGTTTGTCAATAGTCTCTTTTTTCGAGACCAGCCAGCCCGTGGCGTTTACACCCACGATTCCGAGTAGGGACAAGAATATCAAGGGGGTTGCCCTTCCAAGGCCGTTCACAAACTGGAGAGCAGCTCCGGTTACAACGCTGCCTGATGCTGCTATGTATGTAAGGATTACGTAGGTTGCGGGATTCGGGCAGGCTACGCCTGCGTTTCCGAGGAAGAGGCCGAGGAAGAATGCCTTGAGGTAGTCTCCCTGGCGCGTGATAATTTGGGGTGTGGCCCCGCCGTATGTGGGGATGGAAAACTTGAGCAGGCGCAGTTCACTCAGGCCGAAGAGAAAAGCTGCCAGGCCTGCTACAGTGTACAGGAGTTGCTGAACCCTTGTTACACCAATATATCTGCCGGCAATGGCAACAACTACGCCGTAAAGGGTGAGTGTGATTATCAGGCCGATGCTGAAAAGCAGGGCCATGACAAATCCTTTTTTGTACTCGTGCCCCATGCTCAAGGGAACGATTACAAATACGAGGGGGAATGTGCAGGGCAGAACTATCATGGATAGACCGGCTACATATGAGAGGGTTAAACCTACGCTCATGGCCGGGTTTGTGTAGAGCCAGAACATGCCCAGGAGGAATACTGTGAATAGGATAAAGGCTAGTCCTACCAGTCTGCCTCTTAGGGTTTTTTCGGCTTCTGTTAGTTCTTTTTTTGTGTCCAATGTGTGCCCCGCATCTATTATGTATCTTATTTCGATATATAGGTATCTGATATATAAAATTTTTTATAATACAACAAGCCAACAAACTATACATGGAAGAGATAAAGGTTACAAACATCGTCAAGTTCCACATACTCTTTTTACTTTATCAACGACCAGTGCACGGATATGAGTTGATGACAGAGATCGAAAAACTCGTCGGATCAAAACCAAGCGCAAGCCAGATATATCCATTCCTCAGCGTTCTCAAGAAAAATAATCTGATAGCGATAAAAGAAGAGGCAGAACGGGACAAAAAAGTCTACGAGCTAACCGAAAAAGGCAGGAGATTTGTGGAAAAAAAGCTTGAAATGTTCGGAGGGATCATCTCGGCAACAATCGAAAAAGACCTCACAACCTGCGCCCACTGCGGATGCAAAGTCTACAGCGGAGGATACGAAGAAACAATTGACGGCGAAAAAATCACCTTCTGCTGCACCCACTGCGCCGGAACCTACAAAAGGGGCTAACTTCTCTTCTATGCTATGAAGGCAATTAAGAACGTTGTCGATTCTCAGGAGTCACACTTTTCCCTATTTAATAGCACTCAGTAACCCCGGAGTTAATATAAACAGTTGCCAAAATTGATGTACCAGTTTAAGGCATGACATTGAGAATCACCATAAGAGCACTCAAAACAGCTATTTCAAGTGCAACTGGAAGTGAAGTCAAAAAGGCCCTGTCCTTAAAATGTTTTTTCGAAACACCATATGTTACGATGCTTGCCATAACACCGCCTGCCAGAATTGATGCAAACTGAACATAGGGGACGAGCCCTGAAAAATACGGCGTCCAGCTATAGCCGGCGGTTCCAAAAAGGTTCCAGCCAAAACCAAAGGGATCAGATACGGTGGAGATTATATAGGAGCCGTTTATCATGAGCATCCCGGCTACAAACCCGATCCACGCCATGAAACCCAGGGGGACTGCAAAGTAGGCGTATTCTGTGAAGATCTTTCGCAAAGACTGCTCGTCATCCTTTGAAAGTGTTTTTGTAAGCCATGCAAAGCCCATGTGCACTGCTGGGAGCGCGACTAGAGTTACCCCGATGAGAAGCGCGGCAAAGGCTCCGACACGACCCCAGCGGATGGCTGAGGCAAAGAAGATGTCGTCGCTAAAATTTATGATGTTTTTAAGTCCATTCCACCATCCAAAGTATGCAGCGGAATAAACGCCTGCCGAGCCAAGCATGATAAAGCCCTTGAATGCTTCATCCAGCCTTGGCTTGTTCAACAGGTCCTTTCCCGGCATCCGGGTCTGAACTGTCATGTTCTGGTAGGCGCAGCTCTTGATGCACTCCAGGCAGAGACCGCAGTACGCGTTTTTCTCAAGCCCGCCGGGATAGACCTGCCAGGGACAGCCATAGCCGCGTTCATTACCTTTCATGCAGGTTTTAAGACTGCATTTTCTGCAGACCGCCTTATCCTTTGAACGAACCTCCAGTGCCCCAAGGCTTGAGTAGATCCCGATAAAACCTCCAATCGGGCAGAGGTATCTGCAAAACATTCTCCCTGCCCTCGACTTCTTGAATGACATGTCCACAATTAGAGCGAGAAACATGAAGAGTAGAAGTGCGTAGGCTGTTGCCCTTGGCCGGGTCAGTATAAGCGGGCTGAATATTGCAACTCCGAGAAAGGCGAAGTTCTGCATCCAGATGTTGTCGAGGCGCTTTGGCCATTTCAAACCGAGATTTGCAATCCTGTCACTTTTTGTGACAATCGCGCCCCGTGAAATCCATTCTGAAAGAGAGGGTATCGGGCAGGCCAGACACCATATCCTTCCTCCAAGTGGTATCAAAATTATCATAAGCGCGGCAAACCACAGAATCCACACGAGGACGATAGACGCGTTTTTGTTGCCTACAGGAGTGCCGATTAAGCCTGATAGAATCAATACCACGAATGCTGCGAGGCTGATTAAAAGGAGCAGCGGCCTGAAAGTCCTGGAGTTTGCAAGCCTTTTTACAAGCTTTATCTCAAGTAGATCAATCCCCATCGTCGCGCCTCCTGTCCAACATGCGCATAAAGATGAGCGCCGCGAAAGGTGTTAGCATTGAGAGGGCTATTGCAGTCCAGAAAGGCTGGTTCGGCTCTACCACAAACTTACCCGTCATGAAGGGGTGCATCGGTCCGCAGACAACTGAACACCGGATCTTAAAGGCCCCCTGCTTGTCAGCAACAAACTCCAGGGTTTTCTGCTCTGCATGTCGCACAGTGACATTCAGGTCGTATCCGTCGATGTAGAAACCGTGCTCAAGGTCCATCCCCTCAAGGATTAGCCTGACCCGATCACCCTGCTTAACCCTGATTGTGGAGGGCGAGTAACTATATCTGGAAAGCTTAATATGGAATTCTTTAACATCAGCGTCACCCGCTTTTGCCAGCACTCCTGCAGGCGACGCTGCGACGGCAGCACCGAAAAACATTGTTTTTAGAAAGTCCCTTCGTTTCAGCATGTTTTTTACTCCGCCTCCACGATAAGCTTTCCCTTCATCTCAAGATGCCCCCTGCCGCATGAACGCACGCTGCAGTAGAATTCAAACTCCCCGCTCTCAGATACAATGAATTCCACAGTCACTACATCCCCTGGATAAAGTGTCTCAGAGAGGTTATAACCTGGAAGCTTGAAGCCGTGCACAACATCCATAGATGTGAGCCGCAGTGTGACAAGCTCTCCCTGCTTAACCCTGATTTCATTTACCCCGTCATTTGAAAAAGGCCTTCCCTCACTGATCACCCATACCCCGGGATCCGGGTCTGCCAGATTGTATCCAGCCACATTTATCACCCTGCCAGATCCCTGGGGCTGCCACGAGAGTATTAGATAGGGGATGGCTGTTAGAATTAG
>BDTI01000117.1 GCA_002923215.1 archaeon BMS3Abin16
CCATTAAAACTGTGGGTGTCGATGAATACGGATTTATCGACTTGGAAGAGCTGAAAAAGGCGGTTTCAAAAGAGACAGCGCTTGTTTCTGTAATGTATGCAAATAATGAGATCGGGACGATTCAGCCGGTTCGCGAAGTTGGAGAAATCACGGGGGATGCGGGTGTGCCTTTTCACTGCGATGCAACAGCGGCTGTTGGCAAAATCCCTGTGGACGTGGCGGGAGACAAGATTGATCTGCTCACAATCTCTTCAAATGATATGTACGGGCCCAAGGGAGTGGGAGCACTCTACATGCGCGACGGCCTTCGAACTGAGCCAGTTATCCACGGCGGCGGGCAGGAGCGAGGCATCAGATCAGGGTCTGAAAACCTGCCTGGAATCGTTGGCATGGGCGCGGCGGCAGAACTTGCGGGAAAAGAAATGGAAAAACGAGCCGCCCACTTAATCAGTCTCAGAGACCCCTTGATAAAAGGCATCTTGGACTCAATTCCAGATTCATATTTGAACGGCCACCCGAAAAAACGCCTTCCAAATAACGCACACATCCGCTTCAGCTACATCGAAGGTGAAAGCATAATCCTCAGCCTTGATATAATCGGAGTCTCAGCCGCATCAGGCTCAGCCTGCACCTCAAAGACACTGGAGCCTTCGAAATGTCTCACCTCAATCGGGCTCAGCCATGAGGAGGCGCACGGCTCGCTTCAGATGACGCTGGGGCCGTCAAATACCATGGAAGATGTTAAATATATGGTAGATAATCTTCCAGCAATTATAAAGAGGCTGAGGGCCATGTCACCCTTGGCACCTAGAGAGGAGAATTGAATTATGGCAGGAAAGGGACCTTACAGCGAAAAGGTGATGGACCACTTTCAAAACCCCCGTAACATGGGCGAGATGCCTGATGCCGACGGAACCGGCAGGGTTGGAAATCCGACCTGCGGCGATCTCATGGAAGTCTACATCAAAGTGAACGGCGACAAGCTTGAGGACGTTAAATTCAAGACCTTTGGATGCGGCGCGGCGGTTGCCACTTCAAGCATGGTTACGGAGATGGCTAAGGGCCTTACACTTGAGGAGGCGCTCAAGATTACAAAGCAGGATGTGGCAGACGAATTAGGAGGGCTTCCCCCTATCAAGATGCACTGCTCAAATCTGGCTTCAGACGCCCTGCACGCCGCTATAAAGGATTATATGGAAAAGAAAGGAGGAAAGTAGATGATCTGTTGCAGCGCATGCGGGATGAAGATACCGGGAAAGGATAGCTGTGATTTTGCCGTCATTAAAAAGACGGTTGAGGGCAAGGAATACGTGTTTTGCTGCCCACACTGCGCAGAGGACGTTAAAGAAAAATAGAGGGAGTAAAATATGGCAGCGACAGAGTATGATGCCATTATAATTGGAGGTGGACCGGGAGGACTTTCCGCTGCGGTGATAAGCAGGCTGCGGGGGATGAATGTACTGGTTCTTGAGAGCGGGGCCTTTGGAGGGCCTCTTGTAAGTCTTTATCCTGAGAAGCTTGTTTTAAATTATCCGGGTTTTCCTGATGGTGTTCTTGCAAAGGAGATTGGGCAGCGGCTCGTCGCGCAGGCTGGGAACCTGGGTGTTGAGATGCGTAGCGCGCGAGTGCTGAAGATTACAGTGGATAGGGAGGTTGAAACAGAAGAAGAAACCTACAGGGGTAAGGCGATTATAATTGCCACCGGGTCGAGTCCACGGAGTGTAGGAGTCCTTGGCGAGGCTGAGTTCAACACAGGGGATCGGGGCGTCTATTATTTTGTCACAGACCCGGAGGTGTTTAGAGACAAGCGTGTGGTTATTGCTGGCGGGGGTGATACAGCGGTTGACTCGGCGCTTACGCTTGAGGGTGTTGCAGAGAGTCTTACGGTTATTCATAGAAGAGACAAATTCAGGGCCTATGAGGTAAACGCGGCAAAGGTGTTGAAATCTGATAAAATCGATGTCCGATTTGAGTCTGAGATTGTTGAGATAAAAGGCACAGATGCTGTTGAGTCAGTGTTTTTAAAAGGTAAGGAGGGGAAGACAGATGAAATTGATGCTGACGCCGTGATACTGGCTTTCGGACTTGTTCCAAATAATGAGATTTTCGCAGACCTCGGACTTGAGCTTGACTACGAGGGCCGAATTATAACAGACAGTAAGCAGAAGACAAACCTCGACGGAATCTACGCAGCAGGCGACATCGTAGCAGGAACAGGGCATCTTGAGCTAATCGTTGTCGCAGTCGCCCAGGGAGCTGTAGCAGCTCATCATGCATACATTGAGACAGCCGAGCCCTATTGGGGGTAGGTAAAAAAATAAACAGTAGTGAGCTTGAGGTCTTTGTTGAACTAGAGTCCTAATCCTTAGAATAGTTTGAACACAAACGAAGAATTAATTTTATATAGGCAATTAGAAATATCAATGGAAGGTAAGCTATGGCGTTACAGCATTGTAAAGAATGTGGGGGAGAAATCTCTTCTGAGGCAAAACACTGTCCTAAATGCGGATATGACAACCGGAGCTGGTGGGGAAAAAGAAGCAAAATATCACAATTTCTAATTATATTTTTTGGTTTAATGTTTCTAATAAATATGATTGGCTCAAGTAGGGATAATGTCGTAGTTCAGCCAACAGAAAAGGTAAATCAACCCAGTGAAACAGTGACTCAGACAATACCTCAATCGCAGATACAAGAACAAACTAAACCAAAAATAAGAAGCGCTACATTATCTGTAGATCGAGTTGTAGAATCAGTTGCAAATTTGGGGAAAATTAGAATTACAGTAACCAATACGGGGGAGATTTCAATAAACCCAAATTTCGATGTGACAGTTATAGACAGCGAAGGTAAAGCGGTTTGTGAAGATAGTCCTATGTTTGGTGTAGGTTCAATAGAATCAGGGAAAAGTAAAACAGACGAAATTCAAATACTTAGTTGCATTTTTAACAAGGATGGAGATTACACGGTAAAAGTTGATTTGTTAGATAAAGAGTTCAATAAATTGGACACAGATTCAAAAACTTTAACTGTCAATTATTGGAATTTACTTGGTGGCGAAGCCCCTAAGTTATGAACTAGGAGTCTTTATTTAAACATTCTATAAGAGATTCGCGTTGTTTTTTAAACGGAGATTTAAGAAGAGTGGGAAGAAGAAGTTTGACATTTTAGTGTCATCAATAAGAGTTTATTCTTTAGTTTTCTATTTTCCGTTCTAAATGTGGTTACATCGCTAAAGAATTTTTTAAACGATTCTAAATCGTATATCAATTCAGATTCTTCATAATTATCATGTTGGATTGGGTTCTGTATATGCATTATGAGATTTCTGATGTTATCGTTTATTAAATCTGGTAATTTTATTATACCTTTCGAGCTAGCCAACCCAATTAGCTCTTTCAGATAAAACATCTGAAACGGTTCGAGTTCCGACATTTCTTTTCTTTTTTCATCATTGTTAAACTCTTCATATCTTTTGGCATAAACCTTGTTAGCTAGATGTTCCTTAAAAAATTCAATCATATCATCATTTGTCAATCCGTGTAAAGTGAGAAGTTCTCTTAACTTTTTTTCAAAGTCCAGCAGCAATAAATAGAGATAAATAAAAACCGGATTTCTGTTGTAATCAGAGAAATGTGTCACGCCTATGCGTTTATTTTTTTGATAAACAAAAAGTACCGGGTGTCCTTCAAACTTTTCAAGAAGCCCTTTGTCGAAAATTTCAATTTCAGGGAAAATCTTTTGACTTTCTTTAAGGGTCTGCTTTTCAAACTCGTCATTCACTAATGTATAGACAATGTTATTAGGATCATTTACAGAGGGGAGATATGTTATATCTCTCTCTTTGCAATATTTTTTACAATCCTCTTCAAACTCCTCGTCATAAAATAAGACTTCAGAAGTCATGACATCTTTGATAATTATTTCTCCTTCAACCTCTGAACCTACAATAATGGGGCTCATGTTTGTGTCTCCTGAACTTTGGATTCTTTATGGATATTTTTCATCATCGCGTTAACGCCTTATTTTTATCATGTAAAAGTAAGGATTATAAAGTTATCTAGAAGTCTTTTTGAGGTCTTTGTTGAACGTGGCGATAGAGTTAAGAATGTGAAATTTATCAGGAAGATAATCTAGGCGTATGCCAGGCTTGGGCTTTTATATTTGATGTTGGGTAGGGTAAGGGGTATCTGCACCTTCTTTATTCCGGTTAGTGTTATGTGGATGATCATGAGGTTTTTATTCGTCGTCTGCTTCACTTCGCATTTTTTCAGATTTTTTAGCAGTTCTTTCACATCGGCTTCGCCGCTGACTTCCTCTATAAAACTCGACGCATTTAATATCTGCATTCCCACGAGATTCAGCCGATAATCAAAATCAAAGACCAGATCTCCAAGCTCAACGCTGCCCTTGGACTTCCCATTTTTCTTATACAAAAAAAGGCTGTCAACTTCGTGGTGGTAGTCAAACTTGTAATTTTTAACCATCCCATATTCATCGGATTGGTTGCATATAAATTTGCTGACAAACATACATTGAAACAGCCGAGCCCTACTGGGGATAGAGGTTTTTGGTTTGAAAAGCTTTTTTAAGACTCAGAGTTATAACATGATATTATGAACGGCATCACGAGTTTTATCAATCGGGCAGCGGCAGAACTCCTCTTTCTCAATAACTGGATCTTCGTCTTCGTTCTCTTAGTGATTGTTGCAGCGGTTTACTTTTACACGCGGGACTGGAGACGCTGACGTCTTTAAACACGATGGATCAGTGAGTCAATGTTATAAACATCGCTGGCAATATCAATTTGACTTGCTATGATTGAAATTATTGTTGATCAGGATTTGTGCACTGGCTGCGGGAAGTGTCGGGAGGTGTGTCCAAAGGGACCGCGGATCTGGGATATCTCCGAAGTCGGCGGGAAGAAGGTTGCAACTGTTCTTGACAATGAGTCTTGTCTCTACTGCACGCTCTGCATTTCACGGTGCCCTACAGACGCCATAAAAATCGAGATACACTAGAAAATCTTGAAAACAAAATTTGTGTGAGCATCTCTGTTGAGAGAGGGACCCGGTTATTTTTTTAGTTTCTCCCGTAGCTCTTTCATGTTTCTAAGCTCTTCAAGACCGCTTAAAAATTCTTTTCTCTGCTCCTCGATCTCGGCGAGTTTCTTTTCAAAGGAGAATACATATAGTAGGGCATAAAGCAGGCTTATAACAAAGAGCATGTTTGTAAGCTGAGAAATAAATGCATCCTCAAGGAAGAATGTCAACTCATGGATTGCGAAAAACAAAACGAGAATAATGATTCTTCGCTCCCATTCTTCTGTCCTTCTAACAGACCTGAAAGCACTGACAACTACAGCTAGAATTATGCCGATTAATGCAAGAGTTATAAACCGTTCCAAATTTCCCTGCAGATACATTATTCTAATTACCCGTCTTTTTATTGTTTTAGCGATTAGCGGCACATGATTATTTATACCTTCCGTTGCATGTTTTGGAAGAAGGCCTGTGAAAACTATTATATCCAGTCCAGGAGGATAGTGTTTTTCTATGAAGCTCTTACTTCACATCTGCTGCGCGCCCTGCTCAACCGAGGCGGTTACACGGCTTTTATCTGGGCATGAGGTTACAGGCTTTTTTTATAATCCGAACATCCATCCCAGAGAAGAGTATGACCTGCGCCGACGTGAGCTTGAAAAATATGCAGATGAGCAGAACATCCCCCTGATATTCTCAGATTATGATGTTGAGCACTGGACTGATCTGACCGGAGGCCTTGAATCTGAGCCTGAGGGTGGCCGGCGCTGCACGGTTTGTTTTCAAATGAGGCTTGAAAAAACGGCGGATGTGGCAGCCGAGCTTGGTTTTGACGCCTTTACAACAACATTATCAATAAGCCCTCATAAAAACTCGGCTGTGATAAACGCTGTGGGAGCGCAGGCCTCTGCAAAATATGGAGTTTCTTTTCTCGCGGAAGATTTCAAGAAAAAAGATGGATTCAAAAAGAGCGTTGAAAGCTCAAAACTGCACGGTCTTCGCAGGCAGAGCTACTGCGGCTGTGTTTACAGTAAAAAAGAACGCACGTCTAAATAGGCATTGTGAGATAGGTGTTGAAAATGTCGAAGTCGCCCTTCGAAATCTCCCTGATCCAGCCTACGCTTGAACCTTCCCAACCCTCGCTGTCGGTTACAAACTCCAGACGGTTTTTAAACTCGGATTTGAATTCTTTAAACGAAGGATAGGGTTCTCTTTTCATCTGCAGATTTATTTTATAGCAGTAGGCACTTCCCCACTCAGGGTCGTCGACGATTGCGAATCCATCAGAGGATATCTCATAGCATCCGAATATCTTGTCAGCGCTTCGAGTGCACACAACTACCTTGTCTCCTTTGCTCATCTCTTTAAACTTGACTGAACAGACTTCAAGTTTGCCGGGATTTTTTGAATTCATCCTGCATCCGATGAAGTCGCCGTGGGTCTTGTGCAAGTCCACCCGATGAGTTGCAAGCCAGTACTTCATATCCTATCATCTTTGCCCGCAGAATAAAAAGGTAGTGTTTCAATATGCGAAAAGATATATCAATCCAGGTATCGATAGAAAACCCTTGTATCCAACAACTATCCCCATTTATTATGAAGATTTCAACGGTATCCTGCAAGAGTGCTTTAACACCCTCCCGGTTGGGGGGATATGACTACGCGCTGAACCCCTATCGAGGCTGCCAGCACGGCTGCACTTATTGCTACGCACCCTATGTTCTGAGGGAAAAACGCCGGTGGGGCTGCTTTGTCGAGGCGCGTGATAATCTGCCCCGCCTGCTTTCAAAAGAGCTTCGGCGAAAGGCAAAGGGCGTGGTAGGTATTTCAACGGTGACCGACGCCTATCAGCCGGCGGAAAGACGTTTTGAAATCACGTGCCTCGCTCTTGAACAGCTCCAGAGATATGACTTCCCTGTCTGTATCCAGACAAAGTCCAGCCTTGTTCTGCGCGACCTCGATCTGCTCCAAGGTTTTTCAAAGTGCGAAGTAGGGTTTACGGTTACAACTCTTGACGAGGAGATTAGGCAGAAGATTGAGCCTGGCGCATCCACGGTGGGGGAGCGACTCGCAGCACTTGAGACCCTGGCAGACGCCGGTGTTTCAACTTGGGCCTTTCTCGGACCAATCCTGCCATCGATAACAGACGGTGAAGATGACCTCAGATCTTTAATTTCAGCCTTGAAAAAAACAGGTGTTTCCTATCTAATTGTGGACCGGCTTAATTTTAAACAAGGCATGCGGCCGGATTTCATAGACTTTATCGCCCGCGAGTTTCCGGAGCAGTTGAATGCCTACAGGCAGCCGTTGAAAGGCTCATTTGACACTGCGAAAAAAGAGGTGACCCGATTCTGCAGAGACGCGGATTTAAAGGTTGAATTCTGCTACTAAAAAGCCGGGTTTTATTCCAACAACCTGATTAGACTACATCGTGGTTTCTGACGTTCCCATTACCGGTGACTCCGACGCTCACCCCTATTTTTTACAGTATACTTTTAACAGAGAGGGAGTAATAACTCTCACTATCAACTACATCAAATTTTTTTCATACAAAAATTTATTAACCTCTCAGAGACAAAAAAACATATGGACACCTGCCGACCAACACTTCAAATCCTTGGAAAAGAGTCCTTTGACGAAAAAGAAATCACCTCAATCGTGAAAAAAACAAACGCCCTGGCAAACAAAATCAGGATCAAGATAATAAAACTGCTGTTAAAAAACCCGGAGCTCTGCGTCTGTGAAATAGAAAAAGCACTGGATCTCAAACAATCCAAGGTATCCTATCACCTGGCGCTGCTTGTGAACGGAGGATTCATCAACAGACGTCAAAGCGGCCCCTGGTCATATTACACGCTTAATCACAATGCCTCAGCAATACTCCAACTATTTGACATCGCCTAAATCTGGTGTCGTAGTCAGAAAGGCGACAGCCGGTGATATTCCCAGAATAGTGCGAATAGAGTCCGAATCATTCAAAGACCCTTATTCGCCGCTTCTTCTGATGAACCTGCTCTCACTCTATCCGACAGGCTTTCTCGTAGCCGAATCACACCAGGGAATACTCGGTTACATAATAGTTCGCATAGTCGGTGGGAAAGGACATATAATAGGGCTTGCAACAGATGAAAAATCCAGGGGAAAAGGAGTGGGCAGCCTGCTAGTGAAAAAGGCGATGAAATACTTCAAAACACGGTCTGCAAAAGGCGCGTGGCTCGAAGTACGCACCTCAAACAAATCAGCCCTACGATTCTATGAAAAACAAGGCTTTCAACCGCTGCGCATTATAAAAGGATACTACGGTGACGGAGAAGACGCGCTCCTCCTCTACCACCACCTATTAGCGTAGCTCGCGCCGATCCCGCTCTAAAAGACGATTCAAACGCTGCGAAAGTGTATCCGGAACAAGATCACTGTTCTCAGCAAGAGCAACAGAAATACCAGATGCAAGGGCAAGCACAGCAAACTTGTGCTCAGCCTTAGTTTTATGGATGTGATGAGGACTCAAATCCATCGCCAAGTACTCTTTAAAATAGGACTCAGGAGCCCCGTTTTCAAGGAGAAACTTCATCAGACACAAAAGGAGATGATGGAGTTGGAGCAGCTCATCTTTATACATCACACCACTATCATTAGGCTCCTATGTCGCTCGCAGTTAAAAGCTTTATCTCCGCAGGTTTTTTCACGATATTACCCATCTTCGCGCCTATGAGATAATCAACAGACTTCTTGCTTGAAATCTCCACAAGCCGCTGGGTTATCACACCGTCAAAGATTACGACAGACACGTTTTCCTTAGAGTTTTGAAGCGCGGACGCAAGATCACGCACCGCCACCTCTTTGATTATGTTGGACTCCTCGTCAAGCAGATAAGCCTTAAAGGTTCCAGCAAGGTCTTTGAATATGCTTTTAAATATCTCAGCTTTTCCAGTCTTTTTCTCAGGAGCGGGCTGACGGGCCGGTTGAACAGGTTGCGCCGGCTGTCTTTTCACAGGAGCAGGTGCCGCACGCTTCTCAACTGAAGAGGGACGCTGTTTCTTGGAAATAGTGCTAGTTCTATCAGTCACAGGTCGCCTGTTATTTTGCTCGGATTTTTTATTCGACGAACCCACAACCTGCTCGGCAGGGACCTTGTTTCGAAGAGCCTTGAAAAGCTCCTTCTTTGTAAGATCCTCAACCTCTTTGCCGTTTGGAGCGCGGGCGATAAAGTCCAGATCGCCAAGCTGGCTGAGCTCTTTTATTATTAGGTCACCGCCGCGATCACCATCTACAAATATGGTTGTCGTCTTCTTCTGGATGAGATCAACTATCCCCTTGGGGATGTTTGTGCCTTCCACTGCTATCGCGTTTTTAATCCCGTGTTTAAGAAGCGAGAGTACATCGGCTCTGCCTTCAACAACGATTATCGCATCAGAGTTGTCGATGTGCGGGCCTGCGGGAAGCTTGCCAGGGCCATATGCCTTTATCTCACTCTGTCGAAGGGTGCGATCCACCTCCTCGGTTATCTCCAGTGTGTCAGGCGTAATCTCTTCAACCATGGTTGCGAGAATGTTTTTCGCACGTTCAATTATCTGTTTTCTCTTTGAAATCCTTACATCCTCGATTTTTGTGACAGTAACTCTGGACTCGCAGGGCCCGACCTGTTCAATTGTTTCAAGACTTGCCGCGAGAATTGCTGTTTCAACTTTATCAAGACTGGAGGGGATCATAATCGTCCCCTCTGTCTTCCCACCCTTTGATGAAATGTTTACCTCTATTCTGCCGATTCGCCCGGTTCTCTGAAGCTCTCTCAAGTCCAAGTCCGGTCCGAGCAGCCCCTCAGTCTGCCCAAAAATCGCCCCGACCACATCGGGCTTTTCCACGATGCCGCTTGCAGAAACCTTTGAATGAATAACGTATTTTGCTGTTCCAATATCAACTTTTGCCATATGATTAACCTCCTTAGTTATGCCCCCATAAAATCAGCGTCGGCTGCAAAAGAAAGATGATAGTTTTTATCTATTGTATATGATTAACTATTATTACAATTCTTATCGATTTGCTTCTTTTCCTTTGCGCCTGAATGATGATGAAATTATGGGTAGCTGAATTTTCTGCACACCCGTTCAAACCGTATTGCGACCTTTTCAGTCTCCACGGTGTCAAGAGCATACAAAAGTTTTTTTGCTAGATTATCGTCAACTTTTGCGCCTTTATCAGTTAAATACTTTTTCACAAGACGGCCGATCTTCTTCCCGGCAGCATCGAGATCAGTGAAAAGCAGAACCTCTTGATGATCCTTTGCAATTGATTCACAGAACTCAAAAACAGATGGCGCTGTCTGAACCTGAAAGATCGGGCCTGTGACCCCGATATCACGCAGGGCCTGCTCATCTCTCACGCCCTCAACAATTATCGGTGCGTCCTGTGAAATGTCTCTGAGCAGATCAAGTGTTTCAAGCAGCGCTTCGAATCCGGCACGGTTCATGCCATTTCTTTTATGATGTCGATGAGCCGGTTGGAATAACCCCACTCATTGTCATACCAGGCAAAGACCTTTGCGAGCCTGCCGATTGAGCGTGTCATGGGCGCGTCAAAAATCGAGGAATGAGGGTTACCAACGATGTCAGTTGAAACCAGCGGGTCCTCACTGTACTGGAGCACGCCTTTGAGATATGTTTCAGACGCCTCTTTTACAGCAGTGTTTATCTCCTCAGCAGATGCCTCTTTTTTGAGTAGCACCGTAAAGTCTGTGAGGCTTCCGTCTGGAACTGGTACGCGCACAGCGAGACCGTCGAGTCTGCCGTTAAGCTCTGGAAATACTTTTCCAACTGCTTTGGCCGCGCCTGTTGACGTGGGGATGATGTTTACTGCTGCCGATCTCGCTCTTCGCAGGTCCCTGTGAGGTGCGTCGAGAAGCCTCTGATCACCTGTGTAAGCGTGGATGGTTGTCATGAGCCCGGACTCGATTCCAAAGTTTTTCTCAAGCACCTGCACCACTGGCGCAAGGCTGTTAGTTGTGCACGATGCGTTTGAAATAATACTGTCAGATCGGCATTTCTCCTTCGAGGTGCAGCCCTTCACAACTGTAGGTGTGTCAGCGTCTTTTCCCGGAGCTGTGAGAAGCACTTTTTTCGCGCCTGCATCGGTGTGTTTTTGCGCAAGCTCACGCTTCAAGAAAAATCCTGTGGACTCAACAACAACATCAATTCCAAGTTCTCCCCAGGGCAGATCAACTGGGTCGCGCTCAGAAAATACTTTGATTTCTTTTCCGTCAATTGTAAGTGAACCCTCTCCTGCCTCAACCGACCCAGGGAATCTGCCGTGCACCGAGTCATATTTCAAAAGCTGGGCCAGCGTCTTCGTATCAGTCAGATCGTTAAAGGCCACAAAAT
>BDTI01000118.1 GCA_002923215.1 archaeon BMS3Abin16
CCGCGCTCGACAGAATCGAAGACTTCACAAAAAGCCTGTAAAACCCAGAACCGCTTTTAATTGAACCACGTGTACCATTCAGGCACAATTGTAAGATCCAGCTCAGATTTTTCCTCAGACCCCACAGGCGCTTCAGTCGGAACCGGAGTAGGCGTCACATCACCATAGATCTCTGTGTTTGTCTTAAAAGGCTTAGAAAAGAGATGAGCATCAACACCTTTAATCTCCTTCCCACGGCGCCACTCATATACATACCGTATGGCGGCCCCAGAGGTGGTTCCCACACTATTCGATTGATAGAACTCCGGATCAATTAACCAAACAGGAATGAACACAGACTCTCCAGTCTCTTCAACCTCTTCCACAATCGGCTCGGTCTTGTTCACCTCAGGAATTGGGAGAAGCTCAGTTGAAAGAGGTGCTAGACTTTTAGACTCAAGACCAAAAAATCCGGATGATGAAAACCACGCATCCCACTCAGGAGGATTAAGCTCAACCGTAGGCTCTGAAGAAACCTCAGGTTCAGTTTCCTCTCCAGTACTCTTTACTGTAGCATTCTGAAGACGTGTTTTAAACCAATAAATATCTTGAGTAAATTCACTGATATTTGTAAAAACGCCAGGTGTAGCCTCAACCATTGTTGCGCCTTTTACAATCCACGGCGCGCTGATAAAACCGGTCTCCCCAGACTCAGGATAAATGACCATTTCCTGATTCCACTTAATAACCTTTATATCTGTTCGGTTCCGCTCGATTGCTAAGGGATCTATTATCGCCTCACTATCAGAAGGTTTCATCTTAATCGTGAATTTCAGCCGCTCATTAGGCCGCACAGACCAGCCATATGAAACGCCACCATCATCCTCACCACCACTCATAGTGAGAACCCAGGGACTACCCCTACTTACAGCAAGTCCACCCCATGCTTCAAAGACATAGTTATTGCGAATAAATGATGACTTATCACCGGGGTCCCCATATTTCTTATGGAGCGCACCCTTCGTAGCAATTATCGGTTCACCTGTCGCCCCATATATCTCAGGGTCAAAGGCCCAGTCTAGTGGAAGGGCTACAAAGAAGGTTTCAAAACCAGTGTTTTCAACCTCAGCCTCAATGATTGTATATGAGAGATCAGCATCATGATCGATAGTTGCGACCGGCCCGCCGATCCGAAGTCCGTCAACCTCTGTTGTAGGCTCGCCAAAGCCACCGGCAAGACCTGTTGCTGCCATTGAACCAATGAGAAGCACCACGAGGATGAATGCAGTTTTCAAGGCGGCTTTCACCTCACTTGTCCCATGAAGGGGCCTTTGAAATCGTTACAAGCAGGTTGGCCTTTTCATCCCTGTCAAGAAGCCTCAAGGCGATCTCACTTGCCTCATTTTCACTTACCTCAACAAGCATTAGATATTCTGTATCCAGATCACCGATGTTCGTCTCCCTCTCAATCTCTGAGAGTCTAACACCATATTTCTCCATGTTCGCCATGAAGTCATCCAGTTCCACTTTACTTGCTGCTGCTGCCTTTTGAACCTCACCGAGATCAACTGTGTATGAGCTTGATTTTTCAAGTGATTTAACGCCAACACTCGCTCCGTACGGTCCATCAGAGATCGTTAACCCATATTGTCCCATGGTAATAGTTGTAACATTACCTTTGCCCTCGGTTCCGCTGCCAGTCTGCCTCTGCTGCTCTGATTCAGAGAGTGCGATTGAACTTGTGGGCTTCATTATTGCAACAACCCGTCCGTTCTTTGCAAGATATCTGATCATTGCAGTTTCGTTTGGTGTGCCGGGTTGGTCAAGATATCTGTAGAGGATGTTTACCTGGTCACCGACCTCGGCGAATCCGCCTGTGAACTGATCTCTTGGAAGCCTGATTGGTATGAATTCTGAGCGCATTTCGCTTATTACAATCGTCCTTAGTTCTGCGAGTGTTAGTAGATCGATTTGTCTTTTTATCTCGTCTGCGCCTTTTATTAGTGTAACATCGATCTGGGCGATTGCGCCGCCTGTGAGCGTGGATTTTCGGTCAACCTCATCTTTTCGATAGTTTCGCCAGGATGTGGTGGCCGCTGCTTCACCTTTTATCGAGGATACAGCCTCTGTGGTTGTGGAGGTTGTGATTTCATCAATTAATTGATTTTTATTTGAAGTATAGTCGCTGGGAAGACCGGAAAAAAGAGCCTCTATTTCTGCATTTTTATCTTTTTTCACCTTCGCAAGCTCGGCCATCTTTGCCTGCTGCTCCACATCACTTATAACCGGTTGTGTGGGTGCAATTGTTTCGATTGGCGACAGGGTTTCAGGCGGCTGAAGTACGTATTTATTTCCAACCACGTAGAGTCCGCCGAGAACAGCGATTATTACGATTACTCCGATTATTCTTGCAAGGCGCCTGCGTTTTTCGTCAGGTTCTCGAGAGGGAGCTTTTTGTTTTTCAGAAGCTGATTTATCTGTCTTTGGAGGAGGAACTTTTTTTCTCAGTGCTTCAAGTCGCCCCACAATGTCATCTTCTTTTTTCTCCCCAACCATATTAGTTGCTCCTCATCATCTATAATCGCATCCAGTGGATATTTATAATTTATGCTGATTCTGCATGAAAATGTGGATGCATTAGACATATAAACCTTTTTGTTAAATATGTTATATGAAGCAAGGTGTTTGGCTCCCTTTTTACGAGGCGATTTCTGCTGAGTTCGGTTATTTGAGGGAGCGGGATTTGGAGTGCGCAGGGCTTTTGAACAGCTTTTTAGAGCCGCCTGATCTTGGCAGGCTTGAATCCTTGATTTTGGGTCAGACTGTAAATGTCTTCGGGGCTGGCCCGTCGCTTGAAAAGTTGAAATCTATTCCTGACGGTGTTAATATCGCTTGTGACGGTACTTCAAGTTTTCTTTTGGAAAAAGGGGTTGTGCCGGATATTATTGTGACTGATTTGGATGGTAGAGTTGACGACCTCCGGGGGGCAGATGAAAAGGGCGCTTTAATCGTTCTTCACGCTCACGGCGACAACCGAGACCGCGTTGCAAGGCTTGGCCCCCAATTTAATAATCTCTACGGCACCACTCAGACCGAGGTTTTTGGAAATCTGTTGAACTTCGGAGGATTCACTGATGGTGATCGTGCTGTGTTTCTGGCAGAGCATTTTAAACCCAGTCTTATCAGGCTTTATGGCATGGATTTTAACAGCCTGCCAGGCAGATATTCTTTTACCGAGCCAGACGCGGGTGAAGTGAAGAAAAAGAAACTAAAATGGGCGAAAAAACTGGTTGAATACGTTATTGAAAACAGTGATGTTGAGATTGTGTTTGTCTAGCTAGCTGTAGAATTGTTCAACGTCTTTTTCCAGGTTTTCAGTTGTCTTCATATTCTCTTTGATCCATGGGCTGATGTTGGCCTGAACCTTCCGATCGCGGGCGACTCTGCTGTCGAGAAATATGATTGCCGCTTTGTCGCTGAGGCTTCTGTGTGCGCGTCCCGCTGATTGGTTGAGGCTTCGATATGCCGGGAGATAATATGCGTAGTAGTCGCCCAGTGTGTGTCTGCCCCACCAGCCTTTGTAGGCTTTTTTATAGTATTCTATCTGTGCGTTTACCTTCGGCCCGCGGACCGCGTAGGGAATGCCAACGATTACAACAGCATTTGCCTGCTCGCCGGGGAAATCTTGTCCCTCACTGTTACGCCCCTGCTGCACCCCATAGAGTACAGCGTTTTTCGATGTTTTAAATCGTTTTATCA
>BDTI01000119.1 GCA_002923215.1 archaeon BMS3Abin16
TTCTCATATTTCTCGCAGCCATGGTCTCGCTTACACGTCAGGCGATAGTCCTTGAGGTTACAAAGGAGGTTCGAAAGGAGGGGAAGGTGCGTGAGCTTATGGAGTTTCGCGCCCTTGAAGGCAGGCTTGGAGACGCCTCACGTGAGCTTGCTGAGACCAGGAATTTCTTTAACAGCATAATCCAGAGCACGGCAGACGCGATCATCGCGAGTGATGACAAGAAAAATATCACCTATTTTTCTCATGGCGCTGAAGAGATTTTTCAGGTAAAAGCAAGCGACGTGCTCGGACACAATGTGCTCAACCTCTATCCCAAGGAGTTTCTGCGCAGAAAAGACAGGGTGAATCGTGCCCGCGAGCTCAGGCAGAAGGGACACATTAAAAACATGACACTTAGGATTTCAACACCCGCAGGTGAACATAAGATTATCTCTCTATCTCTCTCGCTTTTAAAAGGTTCAGACGGCAGGGTCAAGGGCACGGTAGGCGTTGCAAAGGATATTACAGAGGAGCAGAGAATTGCCAATGAGATTCGTCAGCTTAAAGAGCTGAGCGACAGGATACTTGAAGGCGTGCCGGAAGGGCTTCTCCTCCTTGACCTTAAATTCAGGATTTCACGGGTGAACAAGCGCTTTGAAGAGATCACAGGCATTGGTAAAGAGGAGATCATAGGAAAAAACGCCCTTGAATATATGAAGATCCCGGCTGCTGAAAGGCTTTTTGACGCGATGAAACTTAAAGAGAAATTCTCCTTTGTCGCCTATAATGGTGAGACCATAAAACCAGAGGAATTCACAATCTATCATGAGGGGCGCCGGACGCTTACCGACTATTGGGCTCCTGTGTTTGATAGGGAGGGCAGGGTTGAATTCGTGCTTATCATAATCCGTGATATTACCCGTCGAAAGAAACTTGAAGAGAGTCTTGTGAAGCAGGCAGATCAGCTTAAAAAATCAAACGAGCTTAAAGATATTTTCACCGATATTATGCGCCACGATATTTTAAACCCTATTGGAGTTATCAAAAACTATGCCGAGCTTATAAGCCTTGAAAAAATTAATCCCATGGTCAGTCGAAGCATTGACGCTATTTCCCGTAATGTTGAAAAAACGGTTGAAATGATCGACAATGCCTCTAAGCTTGAGAGTATTACAAGTGTTGAGGAAATCGAGTTTGAAGAAAAAGACCTCGTTACAATACTTGAAGATGCTGTTGAAACAGCGTCTCTGCGCGCCTCTGAAAAAAACATGCGAATACTCCAGGAAACAACTGGCCCCTGTCCTGCAAAGGTGAGCAGTTTTATCGGCGCTGTGTTTTTGAATCTGCTTACTAACGCGGTTAAATACAGCCCTGAAAACTCCGAGATAAAAACCGGCATAATCGATGACGGCCATCTTTGGAAGGTCTATGTTAAAGACACAGGCGAAGGTATTGAAGACCGATATAAAGAAACGATTTTTACACGTTTTGAGCGGCTGCAAAAAGAGGGTGTGAAGGGAACAGGACTTGGTCTTGCTATTGTAAAGCGAATTGTGGAGATCCATAGAGGCCGTGTTTGGGTGGAGGACAATCCTGGCGGTGGGAGCATCTTCTACGTTGAACTTCCAAAGGATCTGAACTAAGGCAGAGCTCATTTTTTGAGCTACAATCCAAAACAATGCCACAAGCAAGATTATCTTTTTCATACCCCTTCCCTCCTTAAGCTATACTGCCATTTAATTCCTAAGATGATGTGTAAAACCAAGAGAATTATTATAAAAAGAGGTAATAGGCTGAGCAAAAGAAACTTGGTTCCCAACCTGTTATAAGCAAATAAAAGCACTCCCAATATGCTTTTTTCACCAGTTAAGTCGATTATAGTTCCCTTTTCAGGACTGTAATCAAAATAAGCCCCAATCATAAACAAAATAAACGAAAAAATAATTAAACCATAATATATTTTTCTAAAAAGATTGTTCTTGGGTTTTTGCCTGAATATGTAGTCCTCCTTGATTTCTTTTAACCCCCATTTTAGCTGAAAATACGAGATTAAACTATAACCTAACAGAATCAAAAAAGCCATGATTAAAAATACTTCTATTAAATTCACTTGAAGAAATAATTCTTTAGAAATCTCCGCCTTTATAGTCTGATCAACAGCATCCCACAAATAAAACGAATTATTAATGGCTTTGGTGGCAGATGCACCAAAGGATCTTTCCACCATCTTTTCAATCGCGCCCAAAATAAATGAAGAAAGTATAAAAACCGCAACAAGCCAATGAAGTAGTTCATAATTCGCTTTTATTCTCCTCTTCAATCCTTTATTTTGAACTTTGATTTCGTCAACCGTCTTAGATCGTCTCTTTTGCAGTAAAACATAACCGAGAAAAGCTATTACTAGAACAGAGAATGTTCCAAATAAAATGTTGAAAACAATCGGCGAATAGTACAACTTGATGTAAAACAAGAATGCCCATAGCCCGATGAACACACCTAAAATAACAAAGGGATTCGCGAGCAAAAACCTTTCGAATAGATTTAAGTCGTCTTTCACCCTAAACCACCTTTCTCCTCGCCGTTCAAATCATATCCCCCTCTATTTAAACTCTTTTTGTAACTACAAGCACGATCACATCGTTTACATTTGTCCCCGTAGGGCCTGTCAGGATAAGGTCATCCAGCTCTTTAAAAACTGTGTTTGAATCATTTCGGGCTAGAAACACCTGTGGTGAGAGATTTTTTGCCTGGGCGCGGCTATAGCTTTTGCCGTCTGCGATTGCCCCGGCTGCGTCTGTTGCGCCGTCGATTCCATCTGTGCCCATGCTTGCAATGCAGATGCCCTCACCTTCTATTTCAGTTATCGCGCTCAACACTAGCTCCTGGTTTCGCCCGCCCCTGCCGTCCCCGGTAACTGTTACAGTCGTCTCACCGCCGGCTATTAAGACCTTGGAACGACCACTGTTCTGCTTCTGATACGCCGCTGCCGCATCCATCAGCCGCCGGGCCAGCGTTCTGCCAACCTCACGCGCCTCACCGGAAAGGGTTGTAGAAAATATCTGGATGTCATAGCGGTCTTTGAATTCTTCTGCCACTGTGTGCAGCACATCCTTGTTTGTGGATATGAGAAAGTTATGGGTTTTCGGCACGCAGGCATCGCCTTCTTTCAAGGTTTCGGAAAGCATACCTAGACGTCCTTTTTCAAGATACTTTGTAACCTTGGGATAACCCTTTGTGAGCCCGTATTTTTCCAAAACAGATAGGGCGTCGGCATATGTAGATGGGTCTGGGACTGTCGGGCCTGAGGCTATGACGTCAAGGGGGTCGCAGACCACGTCTGAAATGATAAGTGACACAACCATAGCAGGATAACATGCCTGCGCGAGCCTGCCGCCTTTAACACGGGACAGGTGTTTTCTCACTGAATTTAATTCAACAATATCAGCACCTGAACGCAGTAGCGCTTTTGTAATCTCCTGCATGTCAGCGAGACTCAGGCCTTCTGCAGGATAGGGGATAAGCGCAGATGCCCCACCAGAGAGAAGAACTATTACAAGGTCTTTTTCACCTGCCTTCTGTGCAATTTCAAGCATTTTTTTTGCACCGAAAACACCACTCTCATCAGGCACGGGGTGGGATGACTCGTTTAAAAAGATTCGCTTAGTGGAATATCTGGTTTTAGTCCCGATTGGAATGTTTATACATCCTCCTGCGATCTCTTCTCCAAGCAGGTTTTCTACAGATTCAGCCATTCCGCCGCCAGCCTTTCCGCCGCCAATTACATAGATATTATCAAAGGATTCAAGATCAAATATTTTACCTTGAATTTTCAACGTCCCCTCTTTTAGCTGAAGCGCTCGTTGCATTGCGTTTTTCGGGTCTGCCTCGGTAAGAACACTTTCAAGCAGGGTGAGCGCGATTTTTCTTGCGATTTCATCCCCTGACGTCTCTGCATTTTCAATCAGGCGTTTAATATTTTTAATCCTGCTCATCTTCGGTCTAAATGACTCTCATTGGCTTAAAATATTATTGGTCCAGATGATAGTTTAATAAATGAAAAGGGTTAGTATTTATGAAACACATCCGGTGTGGAATTATATGTTGATTGGAGGCAGATGGATATGGCGGAACTTGTGATACTTGTGGACCAGAATCGAGAGGGAGTTGTAAAGGCGCTTAAGATGAAGTCACGGCTTGAGGGAATCGGGCTTGATGTGAAAGGCATGATTGCGAAAAAGGCGAATGGTGACTCTGTACCAAGTTCACTTGTTGAAAACATAACGAGTCTTGAACTGCTTAGCGAATCAAATCTTTTAGCGTGATCCTATTTCATGGTGTGAGGTGAATTTCGTGCCAAAGGTAATGGTGGTTGACGACGACGTTGATATTCGTGATCTTGCTAAGATGACGCTTGAAAAAGAGGGTTTTGAAGAAGCTTCTTCTTGAAACAGCTAAATGGATGCTTTCTAACTAGAGGCGTTTGGAAGTTCAATTACAAAAGTGCTTCCGCCTCCTGTTTTGTTCTCACGGCTAATCCTTCAAATAATCATATTTACTGGCTAAAAGCTTTGGATTGATCATCTGCAAAACCTGCTTCATCCGCATATCCCGCTTAACAGCTTTTTCAACTTTTTCCTCGATTACAGACCGATCTTCAACTGCAAGACTGAGAATTGAAAAAAGCATATCAGGCTCAAAGGGTTTGGGCACATGCCAGTCAGCCCCTGAATAGTCAAAGCTCATCTTCTGATACTTTGGCTCGCTCATAACCGTGAGCATGACTATTGGAATATCCCTGGTGTCTGGATCAGATTTCAGCTCCCTGGCAACATCCCATCCATCAATATCCGGCATCATAGCGTCAAGCACTATAATATCAGGATGTTTTTCCCTGGCGATCTTGAGCCCCTCCCGGCCGCCATGCGCATCTGAAACAAGGTATCCTTGTTTTTTCAAAAGCTTTTTCATAAGCACAAGCAGATCTGGCTCATCATCAATTAAGAGTAGGTTTTTCATTTTGACATCCCTTTAAATATACACCCGTGATGCATCTAATACTAGAGCGCTTATAGTTAAAATAAGTATGCAAATAGTGCAGCCAAATTTGAGAAGGGTATAAATAGGGGTGAGCTACGCAGATAATTTTTCATAGACGCGAGGGAAAGAAATGTCGGAACTGTTGCAGAAGCTCTTTGAGTCAATTGGTGAGAACAACACCCTAATTGATGAAAGTCTTTTTACAGAATCAGAAATCGCTCTGCTAACAGAAGCCGGAATCATGGGACTGGAGCAACTCTCATGAAAACAGAGCTTAAAACAGTGCTGGAAAAAAAGACTCTGAACCCCCGAGACTGCAGCCATGCAACACCC
>BDTI01000120.1 GCA_002923215.1 archaeon BMS3Abin16
CCTGTTGTTGTGAATCCGGCGGTGCTTTCAAAAAGCGCGTCCAGGGGGCGCATGATAAACTGGAAAGGAATGGAACCCAGAAGAACAGCGATAACCCATGTTAGCCCTACAGAAAGAACTGCGTGTTTATTGCTTCCGCTCTTCTCCTCAGAAATACCTGCTTCAAAGAAATAGCCCAGCCCGATGAATAGAAATGCAGTTACCAGAAACACGCCTGCCGATATGAATTCAGCGTAGAGAAGAGATACGACAGCCGGTAGAGCTGCAAAAAAACCTAGGGCCATTAGAATAAACCCGGTGTCTCTGAAGATGATCTTCAGATCCTCAATCTCACTTTCAAAGAGCCATTTCATGTGTAATAATACTCTCCGCTCTTCTTTTGCACCTTATCCTTCTGGCTGTCCGGCTTGTTTGCCCGGGGCCGTCCGGTTTCAGGGTCTCTTCGAAAGGTTATTACCACATCTTTTAAAAACTTATTCATGCCAGTCCGAAGGTCTGTTGGACCCTCTGAAAAACCGTGGTATCCTGGCGTGCCTCCAAAGACCATAAGCCGGTCCGAGACATAGTCCATGAAGAGGATGTCGTGGTCAACGATCATCGCGGTTTTACGCTTGTTCTCCATGAAGCGTCGAAGGAGTTTTGCAACCGCTATTCTCTGCTCAATGTCCAGGTAGGCTGAGGGTTCGTCGAAAAGGTAGATGTCAGCATCCCGCAGAAGCGCTGTTGCAATGGCCGCCCGCTGAAGCTCGCCGCCGCTGAGATCAGCCAGCATAGAGTCAAGCAGGGGCTCGATTCCCATAGGCCTGATGACCTCGTTTAAAAACTCCTCAGACGCAAAGCCGGGGCCCACACTTGCAAGGGCTGTGCGAACAGTTAAATCACCCTCTGGCTTGATATACTGCGGTTTATAGGAAACATTGATCTCAAGGTCTATTTCACCTGAGTCAAGTTTTTCCACGCCTGCAAGAATCTTTACAAACGTTGTTTTTCCAGTTGCGTTCGGGCCGAGAACACCGATTATCTCGCCTCTTCGCACCTCGCCTCCCTCAACCTCCAGGTCAAATCCGTTGTAGGCTTTTTTAACCTCTTTAAAGCTTACAAGCCCCTCACCCTCCCAGGCGTGTGACGGCGGGCGCACCTCAAATTTTATCGCCTCTTTTCTGAAGCGGATGTTCTCTTCTTTGTAAAATCCTGAGAGATAAGCGTTTATACCTTGGCGCACAGTTCTTGGGTGGCTTACAACTCCATATGCGCCGGGTTTTCCGTACATGCCGTGGATGTAATCGGCCAAGTAGTCAAGGGTTACAAGGTCGTGTTCCACGACGACTACCCTTTTTTCGGCTCCAAGCCTGCGAATCGCCTTTGCAACGTTGAGGCGCTGGCTCACATCCAAGTAGGAGGAGGGCTCATCGAAAAAATAGATGTCAGCATCACGCAGAAGCGCGGCTGCGATTGCTGTGCGCTGGAGCTCGCCGCCAGAAATATCTGATACATTTCGATCGAGGGCAACTCCGAGCTGAAGCTCACCCACAACTTCGGAGAGCCGGCCTGATTCATCAGCCTTCTCTAAAAGACTGCGCACCGATCCCTTCACAACCTTGGGCAACGCGTCTACATACTGCGGCTTATAAACAGCCCTAAGATTGCCGTCGAAAAGCTGGGTGAAATAATCATAAAACTGGGTTCCGGAAAAGTGTTCAAGCACCGCATCATGATCTGCGCCTCCTCCGAAATTCGGCTTCATCTCGCCTGAAAGGATTTTTAGAATCGAGCTCTTGCCAAGGCCGTTTTGACCGATTATGCCTACAACAGATTTTTCCTGTGGATAGGGCAGCCTGTAAAATCGAAAGCCGTTCTCACCGTATTGATGGATGAGATCCACTGAAAGCTCATCGGCAAGATTGATAATCGATATCGCGTCAAAGGGACAGCGGTGCACGCATATCCCGCAGCCAGTGCAAAGCTCCTCAGAAATCCTGGGCTTACCCCTACCTTCAATTACGATGGTCTCATCACCCATCCGAACACCGGGACAGAACTTCAAACACTCAAGCGAGCAAGTAATCGGCTGACACTTATCACGGTCGAGAACGGCAATCCTCATAGGTGGCACGTCCCAATAGTGTAATAAATAGGTTACTGCTTCACCTGTTTTAAAAGCTGCCTGGGATTTTCAACAAGCACTGCTTCAGCCTCGGCCTCACTTAGCCCGCATCCCAGGGCGACTCTCAGAGCCTGATCTGCTGTGATAAAATCTCCAGGGGAGTGGGCGTCGCTATTTAACAGAAGCCCTGCTCCTGTTTCTTTTGCAACTTTTGCAACATGGCCGTTTGCAAGACAGTGGCCTTTGCGGGAGGAAAGCTCCAGAAAAACATTATTCTCCTTTGCAAGCCGGGCCTCCTCCACTGTGATGAGGCCGGGGTGAGCGAGAATATCAACACCTGTAGCGTTGACAGCGGCAGAGTTCGTGCCCGCTCGAACAGGTTCAACCAGGGTTTCACCATGGACGACCACAACCTCAGCGCCCAGCTTCCGCGCCCGTTCAACCAGTGCTTCAATCGAATCTGGATGCACATGTGTAAGCTCAACACCAGGGAGAACCTCCATTTCAAAAAGCCCGCCAAGCTCCCTGCACGCCGGCGCGAGACAACCCAACACATGCTCAAGATTGGTCTGATCCACATGATCGGTAATCGCAATTCCCCCGTATCCGAGCACGCTGCATCTCTGCACAATCTCAGATGGAACAAGCTCACCCTCGGTAAGAAGCGAGTGAATATGAAAGTCAAAGCGCGCAGACATCACACTATCATTTAGGTGAGTGGAATAAAAAAGTTTGCACCTAAAACAGCTAATCACATAATCAGACAGATAACCATACATTTTTCAATAAAGATGGCTTATAATGGGGAGATGAACACTGAATCATATAAAAAGATGTGCGGCGAAGCAGCGGCAAGGGAGGTGCAGAGCGGTGACATAGTAGGGCTTGGAACAGGGTCCACAGTCTATTACACGATCAAATATCTGGGTGAACTCACGCGGGAAGAAGGACTCGGAATAATCGGCATCCCAACCTCGATTGCAACCGAAAAGATAGCCAGGGAAAGCGGTATACCTCTGGGCACATTTGAAGAGTATCAGGAGCTGGACATCGCAATCGACGGCGCAGACCAGGTTGACCCCGGCTTCAACCTGATAAAAGGTGGCGGAGGCGCCCATGTGCGAGAAAAAATCGTGGCAACTGCCGCAAAAAGATTCATTGTAGTCGCAGACGAAACAAAGATAGTGCGAACCCTCAGCATGGCAGTTCCAGTGGAAGTCCTCCCTTTTTCGCTCGGCCTGGTGATGAAAAAACTCAGCGAACTCGGCGCAACACCCTTCCTACGACTCTCAGGCAATAACTACTTCATAACAGACAATAAAAACTATGTAATCGACGCAGACTTCGGAGCCATCACAAACCCTAAAAAGTTAGAAACAGAGATCAACAAAATACCCGGCGTCGTGGACAACGGAATATTCACAAACCTGACAAGCGAAGTCTACATCGGCGCAAACTACGGCGTGAAAACACTGAGAAAATAACCAAACAAAATCGGGAAAAACGATTAAACATCAAATCAAGCAACAAAAGTCCAAAAAAGCGGGGGTGTCCGAGACGGCCAAAGGAGACAGGCTTAGGACCTGTTGGCTCAGTGCCTGCGAGGGTTCGAATCCCTTCCCCCGCACTTGTCACCCTCATTCAAACTTCGCATCAAAGATACTTGTTTTCAGTCGCTCGACACCGAATATAATATTGAAAGAAAAAGAACGTTATTTAGATTCCGTTGTAATTTTAGCTTTGTTTTCATTTGCGGAGTTTTGGGTATCTTTACGGTCTGATCCCGCGATAACGGTGACGCTCTGACTTTGAACCCAAACATTTGTTTTACTAAATATCATGCTGCTACCTTTTTTTCTTATCTGATTTTGCTCGCTGTTCATTAAAACCTCTTTTACTATTTCTCCCACACCTTCTGGGGAGTCTGGACCGCCAAGAATAACTATATTTTTTTTATCCTGATATTGATCAAAAGTTTCAGAAGTTGCGTGAAGTACTGTTACACCTTTGTTGTCTAAGAATACCATAAGTTCAGAATTAAGTTCAAAGTCAATTGAATTTGCCAAGACCACAATGGTCGGTTTTATGTTTGCTGTGTTATCAAGATAATGAAGATTACCTCCGAAAGAAGAAACTAGAATATAGTCTCCTTTCTCAGATATTGATAATTTTTGTGCCATTAGCTCTCCTGTTGAGCTAGTGCTGTAATTTCCAATTTGCTCACCCTGTTCGTCGAGGATTTCAACCCAATTATCATGGAGGAAGACCACTAAATAATTACCATCAAAACCCATCTCAATATCTGATACTTCTCCCTCGAATATTCCAGATTCCCAAGTATTGTATCGCCATAATTCGTCGCCATAATTATCTAAAAAAATTAATCCAGAAAATGAATTAACAAAATCTTTCACGGCCAAAGCGACCCTTTTTCCATCGAAAGAGATCTTCACAATTCCATTTTTAAATTCAAGTTCCTTATTGAATATTTGATTACCTGAGACACCATATAGAATTACTCTCCCCCCGCTGTATTCATCGCTTGTAATTATCGCAATCTCTCCCTTGTTTGAAACCGAAGCTGAGGAAATGGACCCTTGCCCATCATAATTAAAGCTCGAAATTAGCTCGCCTTCTTCGTTATAAATTAAAACTGATTTATGTCCATCAATGAAGATAATGTATTTACCATTAGCAGAAACTTCAAAATGAGTTAGTGAAAAAATATCCTTTGTTTTAAACTCAAATATTTTTTCTCCGGTTGAAGAATAAAAATATACATTTTTCCTTGGCCCAATAGCGACTCCCAGTGCAACGATTTTATCATCTTCTCCAGCAAACCCTTTAATAATTGAGGAAGATTCTAATTCGATTTCATTACTCCCTTTTAATAAAAAATAGGGCGAATAACAAGCAGTATTGATTGGATTATTATCTTTTTGGTAACCAACTAATTTCCCGTCCTGTGAAAGGGAGATGCTTGAAATTGGGCAATCTACGGTTACCCTTTCATCGCCCCTTTTTTGTTCCCCTGTTAGGTGCTTGTTCCAAATTAGCTTCGGATTTTCAGCATCAACTGCTTGAAATAACATCAAAATAACGATTATAACAATTGCCCACCGAATTATTTTTCCTCCCATTCTTACCTCAAAATCTAATTATGTCAACCTTTTAAATAATTTATTATCACAATTTCCCTTTTCCTTGAGGCAATCCCCGCCTGCGTTTCGGAAACCTATTTAAAGAGCTTTTGTTGCTTAAATCATTGCTATGAAGGATGTGGATTATCATCGGATTGAGGTTGGCGGCTTGCGGGAGAAGCGGCGTGGAAAGGTTGTTTTAGATGGTGTTGTTGAGGTTCGGGTGAATGAGTCGAAGCCTTTTAAGATGACCATGATTCCGAAGAACCGTGTGGATGCTGCGATTGGCAGGCTGTTTTTCATGGGTCTTATCGGTTCAATAGATGATGTGCAGAGTGTTAGAGAGACTGAATCCGGTGTTGACTTTGAGATTCACAGCCGGGATTTGCCGCTTTCCCAGGTGGATTCTGATTTGACAGTGCATCATGAGGTTCTCGCGCTTTGTATGAAGCGACTTTTTGAGAGCACAGAGGTGTGGGAGCTGACCGGCGGCGTGCATTCAGCAGGGCTTTTTGACACCAGTGGAAAGCTTCTCTTTTGCGCCGATGATATTGGGAAGGGAAACGCAATCGACGCAGTTATCGGAAAGGGGCTTCAAAGCGGAGTTGACTTCACGCAGTGTATCTTGGCTAGCACGGGGCGGCAGATCGGTTTTATGATTGAAAAAGCGGTTCGAGCCGGGGTTTCGGTTGTGGTTTCTCGCGGCGCGCCTCTGCACTCAAGTATCGTTACTGCCGATAAATATGGTGTGACGCTGGTGTGCTTTGCAAAGGGGAAGCGGATGAATCTATATACTCATAAAGAGAGAATCTTATAACGATAGAACTATGGAGGGTGACATTGTGACTTGTCACAGCAATTTTGTCGGTGTCGAGCGACTATGTATGCACTTACTTAAACGGAGATTTTGGCAAAGACAAAATCGGGTTTTTCTTTGCAGCAGATTTCATTTTACAAAAAAAGAAAGCTGCGAGGGTGACAAATGAAGGCGTGGAAAAAAGGGGCAATAGTTGGAGCAATATGGGGTATTTTAGGCATTGTAACTGAGGAATTTATCTTTCCTCTTGAGAGATTATCTTTACTGGGCTTTGTTTTGGGAATCCCGTATATCTTTGCTGTTCTACTTGGATTTGGTTATTGGATGGTTTTTATTGGAGGGGGAGTATTTGGAACCATTATCGGATCATTCATTGGTTTTCTTTTTGACTTGAGAAAGGAAAAGCAGCGAACTTGGAGGATAGAGCTAAAATTAAGCTATTGGCAAAAAGGAGCAATTCTTGGCGTGCTTTGGAGCTTAATTGGATTCGGATTAAATTTTATTTTCATGAAGTTCCGTAATGAACTGATAGCCTTGCCGGATATAATTGAAGCACCGATATTTTATTTTGTTTTTATATTTAATATTCCAAACATTTTAGCAGTCCTATGGAGAATTTATATTCTTGGACCTTTGATGGGTTTTATATTAGGAGCTTTAGGGGGTTATATTTATGGCATAATAAAGGGTGGTAAATGAAAAAGATATTTTTTACGTTAAGTTGATAAAAGATTGTAGGGGGGGTAAAAGACGGGGACTGGTTAAGGAAAAGAGTTTCTTCTGCCCCGTCAGTTGTATTTTCGTTCGGTTGTGATGGTTATATAAAGCTTGTGAAATGGTTATATTAATCTTTTTTAGGGTTGATTATTAGCATATTTAACGGATTAGCCCTGATATGGTGTAAATGCCTGGTCTGTGCTTAGAGATTTTAAACTTGTAGCCTGCGTCTTGCAATGATTTCAATGCTTGCGGCATCTCAGCCCAGGGTCAGGACAGCGCGAGTTCGAAGAGTCTGGAGTCTTTAATCGAGCCATGAACGCGCCCACCAAGTGTCTGCCGCGGCGCGCTATCAACTGAGACAATCTCAAAACACCTTTTACAATAGCCCTCGAAAAAGGTTCTGCCCGAAAGCGTGCCCACACTTGCAACCTTAAGCTGGACCGGTTCGTTACAGATTGGACAGCGTGAAAACAGCTTTTCTCCATGCCCAAACCCGAATATTTGAATCTCCCCTCTAGCCATCCTAAACCTCACATGAGCATTCTACTAATAAACTGGGTCGCAGATACCAAGTAGTTTCTCTTTCAAATGCTGAAAGACAGAGGGAGGGCGCAGACTGCGATATTGTGTTAAAACTCACCGCAGCATTTATATCTCTCAAGCATCAATTTTTAAAGGGGCGATTTATGAAGGAGAGAAAGATATACCTCTTTATCCTGGTTTCTCTGCTAATCGGGGTTGTGGTAGGCTCTGCTATGAGCACTCTTTATCTCAAGCCGCAGATTACTGTTTTGAACACAGAGATAACAGATCTCAACTCTCGGCTGGATTCTAATCTGGGCCAGATAGAAAATAGCCTAACCGATTTGAAATCTCAGAGCGAAAGAGCGCAGAGCCAGTCCAGTGCAATGGAAGCCGGCCTCAACTCTGAAATAAGCCGGTTGAAAACCCGCATAGACAGCTTGGAGGATGCAAAAAACCGGCTGGATCAGATAAGCTCTGAACTGACAGACGTCGAGTCGCAGATAACAGGTTTAAAATCGCAGATCCAAAATGAAGAAACTATAATCGATGTCTATAAAAACGTGTCTCCCGCCGTGGTCTTCATCACATCCACAGAGCTCTCCTATGATTTTCAGCTTCAACGGGAAGTCCCCTCTCAGGGTGTGGGTTCAGGCGTTGTTGTAAACTCTGATGGATATATTCTCACAAACAATCATGTTGTGGAAGGTGCTGACACGATCACAGTGTCCTTTAAACCGGGGGAGGAAATCGAGGCAGAGCTCATCGGAACAGATCCGCCGACTGACCTCGCGGTTCTAAAGATCGATCCACCACCAAATCTTCCCACAGCGGTGCTGGGGGATTCAGATCGTGTGCAAGTTGGTATGACGGCTATTGCTATTGGAAACCCTTTTGCGCTTGCACGCACCGTGACCGTTGGAGTTGTAAGCTCTGTTAATCGAACAATTGACGCCGAGACTGCGGATATAATTTTTGGGATAATCCAGACAGATGCAAGCATCAACCCCGGTAACTCCGGCGGACCGCT
This sequence comes from archaeon BMS3Abin16, assembly GCA_002923215.1. Lineage (GTDB taxonomy): Archaea > Hydrothermarchaeota > Hydrothermarchaeia > Hydrothermarchaeales > SZUA-236 > SZUA-236. Next base: position 8,334 of record BDTI01000120.1, read on the forward strand.
GGTAAACTCAAGATCAGAGGTGATCGGGATAAACTCTGCTATACTCTCTCCTGTCAAGGGTTCTGTAGGAATAGGCTTCGCAATACCAATTAACACGGCGAAAAAAGTGATGGCCCAGCTTATTGAAACCGGCAGGGTTTCCCGTCCCTATTTGGGGATTTCCGGCGGGTCGGTTGCAGATTTTCCAGCTGAACTTGGGCTCCCGGAAAAAGGCGTGCTCATAGTTGATGTGATAACGGGCAGCCCGGCAGACAAGGCAGGACTCCGGGGTTCTGGAACAGAGGTGCGGGTTGGAAGCACAACCTATCCTGTTGGAGGCGACGTGATCACAAGCCTGGACGGATCCGGGATTAAGACGATTGAAGATCTGCTTGAGCAGCTTCAGAAAAAAGAGGTTGGCACAAGGGTTACATTCGGCTTGATACGCGATGGTGCGGAGATTTCCGGCGATGTCCTG
>BDTI01000121.1 GCA_002923215.1 archaeon BMS3Abin16
AACACGAGCCGCACTAGACATGCTTCGACCCTGATCAATCTCCCGGACAATCCAACGCACCTTCCGATTATTTAACTTCCTCATAAGAGAAGTAGCAGAAAGTGTTAAATTATTTCGGGATACTACATTTTTGAAGGTTTTGTTAGAGGGGGCAGGCGTAAAATAGCTGATTGCAGGGTAATGTGTGGTGGAATCCGTTCCTAGAATTCGGTTAACTTACTTTTCTAAAGTCAGGTTTTCCTATACAATCCATACTATGAGTACTAGTCAATAGAAGATTATTAGGGAAGCTATGAGAAAGGCGTCCCATAGTTTAACTTTTCTTGCCCCAATGCGTATATAGTCCGTCATTTTTTTCGACCCCCTATTGTTTAGTATATTATATGAAGATTTCTTCATATATATAATTTATCATAATTATTTGATATGTTTAATAAAAAGGGGATTGAGTGCAACCCCCTGTTTCACAACACACAATCAATTCAATGTTAAAGACCTGAAGAGAAAAATGTAATTAAATAATACCTGCAATGCGCAGAAACAAAACTGCAAGACCGACCACTATAAACAGGTTTACCGCCACAAGCCCAAGGTTAAATGCAATATAGAGCTTTACCCTTACCTCCGGATCCTTCATCGCCTTCTCAATAGCCCGATCAAAGTTCATAACGCCCCCAGCACCTCCACTATCTCACCTTTTGTGAAGCCTTCATCCTTCAGCTTAAGTATTAAGATGAGCTTTCTCACCTCCCTAACCTTTGCAGCCACATAACCAAGAATAGGCCCAATAGCCAGAGGAAACTCCCTCTCAAAACCTCTTTCAACCCCGGCTCGAAAATCATCAAGGCTTTTTTCAAGCATGTGAAGACGCTTGTCCTCCAAAGTCATTTCAAACTCCCTGTGCGCTTGGACAAGTGTATCATGATAATAGGTCTTCTCAAGCCGTGCAATCGCCTCCTCAACATTATGGGCTTTGGAAATCTCCTCTTGAAGTTGAATGCCTATCCTGTAGCCCCCCGGGATAAGATAGCTTGTAATGTCCTTTGGCTTGGTATGGGAAGAGATCAAACGAAACACTGTTTTAATGTTTTTTATGTCCACTTCAACTCCGATCATCCGTTTTAAAGCCTCCACATCAGAGCCTGAATATCTTGAAAAGACGTCAGACATCCGGTTGTAAACCAGAAAATCAAGGGCTGCAATCATTGGGAATATGCTCTTTAGCCGTTCATATTCTTTGTATGCCTGGCTTAATGCAGGATGATAGATAGTATCTGTTAGAGCTGAAATCACGCCTTCGACTGTCTTTGAAGACGCCAGACTTTCGTAATGGCTTTTTTGCAGGTTAATGTAGAATGGAACTACCATGCGCAGACCTTTTTCCCCTGGAAGCTTTGAATGAACTCCGATGAGGATGGACTTTATATTTTCAGCCTCATATTTTTCTAAATAGGCTTTGAATATAGTTTTTGCGCTGCCAGGTAGAAAGTCTGAGACTTTGATAAGGTTTTTAGCCAGGTCTCTGTTGAGGGCTAGCTCGAGCTCGAAGATGTCAGCTTTAGCTGAAAGAGAGGGACCATAGGGTGTTTCCCTTAAAATCTGCACTGCACCCTCCAGGCCGCGAGCATCCAACAGGTTATCAATCTGGGCACCTGTTAAAAGAAAGCTTTTAAGAGCCTTAGCCCGGGCTGAAGGATAGGCATATCTATAGCTCTCTATGAGCTGTCTTATGTCGACACCCAAGTAGGACACAGCTTTCAGCCCTTCAAATATCCTACTTCAAAAGAACCATGATCAAGATGGCTATTACAAAGCCATATATGGCCTGTGTCTCCACCAGTGCCGCAAGGGTTATGGCCTTTCCAAAGAGTTCTTCTTTTTCAGCTATTGCACCCACGCCTGCCGAGGCTGCCTGCCCCTGTCCGATGCCTGAGCCAAGAGCTGCAAAACCTATTGCTATCCCTGCTCCAAGCGCTTTTAACCCGATGTTTATGTCAACTACCATGTCTTGTCGCCTCCTATCTTTGTGTATCTTCTTTTTTCTTTAAATGGTGAGAATTCTCGTCCTCCTCCCTCATAAAACATGGAGAAAAACTCAAGGTAATGAAGCCTCATAGAGTGGACAAATGCTCCAAAGGCGTTTATGATAAAGTTAAAGATATGCCCTCCGAAGAGGATGAGTATTCCAAAAAACGCGCCGATGACTGAGCCGAAAAGCAGGCCTGCTATAATGTTTACGGCCAGCGCTATTCCCGTTGTTGCGAGTGCGAGTGCGAGGAGCCTGGCATATGATAGGTTTGCTCCGAAAAAGGAGGGGATTTCAAGCATGCCAAAGATGCTTGCCTTCCTAAAAAGGATGAAGGTACAAGCCAAGAGAGCCAATGCAGCCGGCCAAAGAATAGGTTTTGCACCGGTAAACCGGTAAACCACAAAAAGGCCTGCCGAAATCTCGAGCATGACAATCCACAGGTGCTCGAAGACCAGGCCTTCAGCGTCTCTTTTTGCAAGCTTTCTTTTTATGCCAAGCATGAGCCCGAGGTTAAGATGTAAAAGCCCGACAATTACCGCAAGCAGTAGGGCAACGTCAGCCCGGCTGAGCACGTCAAAGACTCCGAAGCGCACGTTGAAAAATGTCTGCAGGAAATCTCCAAAGACGCTGCCGAAGAGAAGGCCGAGGGCGATGGTCCAAAGAGATGAAAGCCAGAGTATCTTTCCAATATCTCTGATGCCGGGAGATTCAAAACGCCGCATTATAAACCGCGACAAAAAGAAGAGCATGACACCGTAGGCCGCGTCGGTGAGCATTATTCCAAAGAAGAATGGAAACCCGATGAACATGAGAAATGTTGGGTCTATCTCATCGTATCTCGGCATGGCATAGGTCTTTGTCAGACCCTGAAACGCCTTAATATGCCCAGGATTATCAAGCATGACAGGTGCTTGCTGCCCATCTTCATCAAGGTCCAGTATCATCACTGCGGCGTAGCCATCTGATACCTTTTCAATCTCAGCAACCGTTTTTGCAGCAAGCCTTTCAGGTATGTAGCCTTCAAGTGTAAATGTCCTTGCGCTGCGTCTAAATTCTTGTTGAACCTCCACGCGTTCCAGCTTGTTTTCGAAAAACTCCCGCAAGGCTAATAGATTGTTGATTTCTTTTTGAGCTAAAGACTCCAGCTCAGCTAATATCTTTTGATTGTTCTGCATTAATTTTTCTAATTTAGCTTCATATTCTAAGGCTAGCTCTGATGGAGTTCCCTTTACCTCAGGGATTATGATTCTCTCAAAGCCATATCTGGAAAGCACAGCCACTACCCTGGTTTTCTCCCATTTAAGGCCTAAAGCTATGAGCAGCGCCTTCTCTTCCCCCTCTCTTTTTGAAAGTGACAGGGAAAAACTCGATAGCTCCTGAAGAAGCTCCTCAAGATTCTCCATAGGGACGTCGCCTGCGATTGAGAATGTTTGCTTCGTGTCTCTGATTTCAGAAAGGTCTATTTTGAAGCCTTCAAATTTTTTGATAGTCTTCAAGCGTGCGGTTGTTCTTTCAATCTCTCTTTCAAGCCGTGCAAGTCGGTCCTTCAAATTCGTTAACTTGCGTTGCAGACTAGACAGATATGGCTGGGCTGCTTCTTGATTCAGCAATTTTGGGTCACATTCGAAGGGCGCGGGTTTCTCAAAAATAAGCTTTCTTAGCTGCGGCTTTTCTATTTTTTCAAAGGGCTCAAGGGAATCGAGAAGAGTTTCAGCCCGTCTCTTGAAGGCGAGGACATTTTCCCGCCGTTTTTCCCAGCTTTTTAAAACACCCGACTCATCCGCTCCCTCATTTATCTGGAGTGTCCCAAGTTCGTGGAGCCGCTCAACTATCCTCTCCTGATACCGGTCAAGGGCCAATAGTTGTATCTTTTTCATCCTTGCTGGATAGAGCATCTCCGCCGCCTCTTAAAATTAAAATATCTTTTTGTTCCTTCTTTACCCTGGGTTTGCACATCCACCAGTATTATTATCCCATCAACATTGATAAATCTTAGGTTCTCATTCTTTATCAAATTTATTCAATAACTTTTTTGTAGTGTTCAATCGAAACATACCACCCCCACCCCTCGCCGACTTGCAAACATATATAGCCTTTCAAAAAAACAGCGGCCCCCACTTATCCTGCCGATCTTTAAAGACCAAGGGAAGATACCGCCTTTGAAATCAGGGTGAGAGGTATGTTCGCCATCATGCCGACAAATATGGCGCCGAGACCAAGAATAACAATAGGGATAAGCATAGTCATCGGCGCCTCATCCACCCGAACACTTCCTTCATCAGGATCCTTAAAATGGATGTAGTTTATGAGCCTGAGATAATAGACCGCGTTAAGCAGGCTGCTTGCAAGTATAACAAAGGTGAAAGCATAGCTTTTAGCCTCTAATGTACCCAGGAGCAAAAACCACTTAGAGACAAAGCCTGTGAGCGGGGGTATGCCAACCATGGAAAGAGCGGCAATAGAAAAGGCCCCCATCGTATAAGGCATCCTGCGCCCCATGCCCTTGAAATCCTGGATGTTTCTTTTCCCAGTCTTATACATCACTGCTCCAACAGCAAGAATCATCGTCCCCTTCATAATAGAATGATGGAGGATGTGCAAAAGCCCGCCTGTAAACCCGTCGGATGATAGAAGCGTGGCACCAAGGATCACATAGCCTATCTGGCTTACACTGGAGTAGGCGAGTATACGGATAACGTCTTTTTGCGCTATCGCATAGAGTGAGCCGATGATTATTGCCAGTGCAGCGATAATCTGGATCATCGAGAGAAGCCCGGTTGATGAAACAAAGGCGATGCCAAAAATAGAGTAGAAGAGCCGGATGATCACATAAGCCATCACCTTGATTGTGAGGCCTGATGAGAGGGCACTTACAGGTGCGGGTGCATGGGCATAGGCATCTGGAAGCCATAGGTGAAGTGGGAAGAGCGCGCTTTTCAGGCTGAAGCCGACAACAAAAAAGCCAAGAGACATTAGCACAAGCGTTGGATAGGCCTCTCTAGCCTCAACCAAGCGAAGTGCCAGGTCTGCCATGTTAAGGGTGCCAGTAGCCATGTATGCAAAGCCTATGGCAATAAGTGTAAATGTAGAGGCAATAGCCCCCATGTAAAGGTATCGAAAGCTTGCCTCAAAACGCCCTTTTGTCCCTTTACTGCCTGCTATCGGCACAAGCGCGTAAGATGCGAGAGAAGCTATCTCAAGAAAGACAAAGAGGTTGAATAAGTCTCCTGTGACAACCATCCCGGTAAGACCTGCGATGAGCAGCAGGATAAGCGCAAAAAAGATCGCGATGTTTCCTTTTTCAATCATCTTGTCCGAATATTTTGTAGAGTATATGAGGATGAGAAGACCTACTCCAGTAACGACCAGAGCCATGTATACTGAGAGATAGTCCACATAGATCTCTATGCCCCATGGCGGCTGCCAGTTCCCTGCGTGATAGCTTATAGGACCGCTACGCAGCACTTGAAATGCCATATTGAGGGCCATTAAAAATGAAAGTGTAAGAGCTGTCACTGCAATAGGTTTAGTGAGCCCTCGTTTCCACCTCCAACATAGAGGCATGAGATAGGCTGCGAAAAGCGGCGCAACCACGATCAGCACAGGAAAATGAGATGAAAGAATCATCCAGGCTCCTCTCTTAGTTCCCGTATCTTGTCTGCGTCAAGGGTGCCGTAATCTCCATAGAGCTTGACTGTCAGGGCGAGTGCAAAGGCTGTTACACTGACAGCAACAACAATCGCTGTTAATATCAGGGCTTGCGGAAGGGGATTTACATATATCACGTTTTCTGATCCAAGCACAATAATAGGCGCCTTACCACCCTCAACACTCCCCATGGAAATAAAGAATAGAAAGACAGATGTGTCCATAATATTTAGGCCTATAATCTTTTTTATCAGATTTTTACGACTTATCATCGTGTAAAGTCCGATGAAAAAGAGGATGACGGCTGCGATATAATTATATTGGGAGATTACCTGATAGATCATCCTTCATCCTCCTTTGCAAGAGTATAAAATAGGGTCTTTCCTGTGCTTGCAACCTTAAAGCCGATTACAATGTTTAAAGCGAGGATCATGCCGCCGCTTAAAAGGTCGCCCGGCCGTCCCAAGGGTATTCCCGCAGCACCGCTTGCAAGAAAGTTAACGCCCGCGGCAATCCCGATAAAACCGATTAACACATAGACTATCGTTGAGCTTTCAAGGACTGTTGAAAGATCGTGGCTCATCCTCTTTTCCCCCTCTTCAAGGCCGTAGACAACTGCCAGAAGAATCATGCTCGCCCCTATGACCGCGCCGCCCTGAAAACCGCCGCCTGGCGTGAGGTGGCCGTGAAGTATGATATAGAGACCGAACATCTGAATGAAAGGCGTCATAAGTCGTGCAGTGGTCTTCACGATTATATCCTCAGTCATCCTTTTCCCCTCCCAGCAGGCTGAGAATAGCCAGGGCCGCTGTGAACAGAACTGTCGCCTCACCCATAGTGTCATAGGCCCTGTAGTCAAGGATAATTCCTGATATGATGTTTGTCGCGCCGGTCTCTACAACGCTTCGTTCAATATATCTTGGCACCACATGAGTATAAGCAGGCGCATCAGCGCTTCCAAAGGGCGGAAGCCCCACTACAAAGCCAGCCACGAGATATCCCAGTAGAACAATAAAGATCAGCCTGATCAGCCATTTTCTAATCATTCCTCCCACCTCGAAGTCTTGCTTATGGCAGCTACAAAAAGCATGGTCGTGATCCCAGCTCCCACAGCCGCCTCTGTAATAGCGATGTCAGGGGCGTTGAGCTGCTGCCAGATAATGGCCATCACCAGGCTGTATGAAGAAAAAATAATGACCACAGAAAGAAGGTCCTTATTTCTAGTAGCCTCAAGTGCGCAGACTATAAGGAAGAGTAGAAGCAGCAGGTCAATAAGCCATATCATTCTATGTCCCTCCCGTATGCATCGTCTAGGGTGTCTTCGCATGGCCTTTCTCCACTCCTGTATGCTGCCTTTGCTATAGCGTGTGATGCCGTGGGATTTGCCCAGAATAGGAAGACGATTATTATAAACATCTTTACTGCTGTAAATAAGTCCCCTGAATAAAGGGCGAGTCCGATAAGGATAGAGACAGCGCCTAAAGTATCACCCTTTGTTGTGGCATGCATCCTTGTAAACACATCAGGAAGCCTAATGAGCCCGATCGTGCCGACTATGAAGAAGAAGACACCCACGGCCAAGAGGGCGACGGTGAGAAGGTCAATAAGTGTCATCCTGTCACCCTGCCTTTCTCAAGATATTTGGATATAGTCAGTGTAGAGAGAAAGTTTATCAGTGCATAGACAATTGCCACGTCGATGTAGAGTGTTCGGCCGTAGATGAAGGCGAAGAGCACAAGTATTACAAGTGTCTTTGTGCCGATTACGTTTACCGCGACCAGACGGTCAGGCGCAGAGGGGCCTTTCACCGCGCGATAAAGGCAGAAAAAGCTTGTTGTCGCAAGGATTATTCCAACTGCAACAAACACTGATTCAGGCAGCATCTTCAACCTCTTTAAGCCTTTTTTCCATGTGCCAGGTCTTAACTTCTTCTGCCGCTTCAGCGGTCAGGGCGTGAACATAAAAGGTGTCACCTATTATGTCAAGGGTCAGGGTTCCGGGTGTCAGGGTTATGGAGTTGGCTAGTGTGACCTTTGCAGTTTCGCTTTTTAACCTGGGTTTAAACTTTATTATCACCGGCGAGATAGGGAGCTTTGGGTCTAGCACAATTCGTGCAACATGGATGTTTGCCTTTATTATCTCAAGTAGAAGCTGGTAGATATATGATAAAAAGAGGAGTACTACTTTTATTGAGGGGATGTCTTCTCTTTTTTTTATCAGAAGGTCTGCTGAATAGTAGCTCACAACAAAGGCTGCGACTATGCCGACGAGGATGTGCTGAATATCGATTGCCGAGGACACTAAGAGCCAAAAGACAAATAGGGCTATAAATGCTGTTATAAAACTCGGCTTATCTATTGAATCCTTATGTTGAATCATGCAACCATCTGACCTATTAGCCCTCTAAACAAGTATTGTAATTCCATCAAATAATTTAAATCTATTGCTCGTCCAGGTTGAATCTGCGCTTAGGCTCCAATTTCTTCTCCCAATGTTTGGACAGCTCATTTACCCTGCATTTGAAAAGCGTGTCATCCCTGATTTCCCGCCGGATCATCCGGGTGAAAAGCAAAATAAGCGTTGCCATCCCCGCGTGAAAGACGTTTTGAAGACTGTGGGCTGCGATATATAACATGGCTATCTGATGCACATCAGCGAATCTACCGATCCAGATGGTTAGTGTAAGCCCTGAAAGCACAGCTCCAAAGACAGGGAAGTAGACGGTGAGATTAGACTTATCGATCTTACCGGCAGCCCGTATAAGCAGAGCTGAAAGAGCGATCATGGGCAGCAGAATAACTATGAGAACAGGCCCTTCAAGTGTTTCATCCCAGGGTGTGCCTGCAAGCCCGCCCAAAAGAACGGTTATCGTAATGATTGTGACAAATACACCCATAGACGCCTCGTTTGAAACTGTGTTCAACTCTTCATCAGGATAACTGCATTTATAGTGATACTCCCTGATGGCCAGATAGAAGAAGACCATTGCGCCGGGGGCTGCCAGGAGGTGGGTGTAGTGAAGCACAGTATTCAGAAAGGTGTCTGTGAAAAAATGCTCTGCAAACTCTCCCAGTCCGATGAGCCCAGTGTATATAAATGCATACAAAAGAGCAGGCCACTCAATCTGAGTCTTTTGAAAAAGCCTGTAGAGAAGGGCTGCACAGACCACACTTACCAAAAAAAGAATTGCCGCAACAATCAAATGCCCATATATCTCGTTAAGCCCGTGATGAGAATATAACTGGCCCACTAGCATGTCCTGTTTATTAAAATGCGCCATATTGCACCTCAAATACAGATTATAACTAAAAAAAACCGCCTTATAAATACATTATCTTTCGAGGAAAAGATATCTAGACCATGGTGGTCACAAGATAGAAAAACCCGATTCCCAAGACAACGAGAACAACCATGTAAATAGAGTATTTCATGATCTCACTGTGATAGGCTTCCTTCTTTTCAGAGCGCTCAGGGATGTAGTGGTCAACATCTCTACCCTCAACTCGCTCCTCAAATCTATCACAGTCCACCGCATTCATCACTTCAATCCGTGACAGAGGCCGGTCAAAGAGTCTGCACCTATCCTGGTCAAGCCCTTCTGAGGCAAGCGCGAAAAATGCGCAGTCCATACATCTAATCTGTGTTCTCGCCATCTCCATTCTCCACTTACTATTATTATCAATTATTTTATAAATATTTGACCCTTCCCGCCAGGCAGCCTTCTTTTAGAACTAGAACTCCAAGGTTTCAGCAACCATTCGCAGGGTGTCCAATAGTACAAGCGTTTTCTTACCTGTCAAATATCCGCATGCCTCGCCGGGATTGATAAGCTGGGTTTCACCCACATACTTGACCTCGGGAGTGTGGCTGTGGCCGCAGACAACCACACTGTATCTGCCGGATTCAACAAGCGATCTTTCAACACCTGCCAGGGTTCCGTGATAAACCGCGATTTTTCTGCCGCCGACTTCAAACTCAACGAAATCATTGATCTCACCTTCAAAGCCTTGAACAACTTTAGAAAGCCCTCTTCGCTCGCCGTCGTTATTTCCAAAAACAGCCTTGAACCTGCCCTGGTAGTCAGAAAACTTTGCCGCCGCAAAAGGCGAGATCAAATCCCCGGCGTGGATCACAAGCTCCACACCCTGGTCTCTAAATATTTCAAGGGCTGCATCAATCGCCCCGAGGTTGTCATGAGTGTCAGCGATAATTCCAAGTAACATCAATTATTCCTCCTGCTAAAAAAGGCCTTAGCTGTTTTAGGTAAAAAAATTTAACTGAAAAAAACAAGAATTTCTCTATGGACGTCCTCAGCGAGACGATAGTGAAAATCGCCATGATCATGCTCTGGACAGTTGAGCTGGCAAGCGCAGTCATGAATAGAGACCCAGTACTTGCAGCTCTCTCCCTATTTCTGCTCCTCCTGTGGGTTGACGAATTCAAGCCGCTCATAAAAGAAAGAATCGTTGATTTTAATGGAAGAATATTGTTAACCGTGCTGATTCTAATCATCCAGCAGACACTACGTTTTTTTATATAAAACACTTTCCAAAAGCCAGTTCACCGCTTCAAGAAGCTTGTCCTTGTTCACCGGTTTATTCAGATGCCAGTTCGCATTCACCTTGTTCAGGCTTACATGAACATCATAGGGTTTGGTCTTCGCCGTGAGCATGCACACAGGAACCATGCTTATTGCACGGTTCTTCTTAATCCTGCGGCACACCTCCCAGCCATCGATGCCCGGCATCATAACATCAAGCAGAATAAGGTCAGCAACTTCACCTGAGTCGAGAAGCTCCAGGCACTGTTCCCCGCTCTCAACCTGGCGCACGTTGAACCCTTCTTTTTTCAGCATAGTCTGAATCAGCATGCGAAAATCCGCTTCATCATCAACGATCCATATCTGCTTCATCACATCCTGTTGGGTGCTTGGGTTTTATAAAGATAATTGAACATATTCGATTACAATCGTTAAATAAACCACCAAAAACATGGCAGAGAAGGATTTGAAAAAGGTAGTTTTGGTTGTGAGCAAGGGAAACCTGGATGAGGCTTATCCACCGCTGATGATCGCAACAGGCGCAGCGGCGATGGGTGCTGAAGTAGATATGTTCTTCACATTCTACGGGATAGATATTCTGAAAAAAGGCGGAGCAGACAAACTGCAGCTTTCACCGGTGGGAAACCCTGCAATGCCCAAACCTGATTTCAGCCCAGTTCCAATCCCAAACATTGTTTCAGCCCTGCCCGGCATGACACCAATCGCAACGGCTATGATGAAAAAGAAGATCAAAGACACAGGCATCATGAGCATACCAGACCTTGTGAAGTCAGCGCAGGAAATGGGCGTCAGGTTCTGGGCCTGCACACCCACGATGAAGCTTATGAACATAGAGGAAGCGGATCTCATACCAACAGCCGGTTGCATTGGAGTCGTCGGATTTCTAGACATGGCCGCAGACGCTGATGTGACACTCTTCATCTGACCTGGTTTAGGAGGGGGGGTGTAGAAGGTTTTAAATAACAGATGTTATAACGTTATAATAGTGATAACAATGTCAGAAGTGTTTAAAGCAAAGGTTCGAAAGATCGGGAACGCCTTTGGCGTGATAATCCCAAAGGAGATCCTCAAATCCTTTCAGGTATCTGAAGGTGAGGAGGTACAGCTTATCATGCCCATAGCTAAACCTAAAAGGCTCAGGGCCATTGAAGAAGCGGCCGGCCGATACATGGGAGCGACATCCTTTACACGGGAGCGAGAGGACAGGTTCTGAATGCTACTCGACACGTCGATAATCGTGGACCTGCTTAAGGGAGATGAAAGAATAGTAGGCCTGCTGAAAAAAGAAGCCCAAAAGGAACCGTTCTTTCTATCCCTGATCCAGCTGGGGGAGCTTGCCGACTGGGCCCTTGCCAATGGGCTTGACCCTCTGGACGTGATCGACACAGCCAAAAAAGCAGCCTCCGCCATCGACCTGACAGAGGAGATATGTTTCAGCGCCTCACGAACAAAGAGGAAACAGCGAAAAAGTGGGAAGAACAAATTCAGCCTTATCGACGGGATCATAGCAGCCACAGCCGCGTCCATAGACCAAAAACTTCTCACACGGGACCGCGACTTCGACGGGCTTGAGAATGCCATTATCATCGAGTGAATATAGAGCAATCGGTAATGATGTAGGGGAGGGACATGGCCGCAGACGCCGATGTGACGCTGTTTATTTGGATTCATCTCCCTCAACCGTCCAAGGAATCGTTGGAGGCTGGAACATGGTAACATGTAGGGAGGGGCAAAGTCTTATGATACGAGGGATTTCCAAAAGGAGCCGCTGCCAAGTTCGAGCTTTTTGATTCTGCCAGACTTCTCCAGCAGCTACAGCTCAGACCACGGACGCCTGCACCACAAAGGGCGTGTTGAAAGCCTGAAGGGGATAAGCCCCAAGACACTCTCGGACAGGCTCAAGGAGCTTGAGAAAAAAGGGATAATCGAGAGGCACAGCTTCCAGGAGATATCGCCGAGGGTGGAGTACTCGCTCACAGAAAAAGGAGCGGAACTCGGCAGCGCGCTGCAGGGGATTGTGGACTGGAGCGACCGATGGGCTCGTATGTGATCTTGTCCGCAGCCTACCGGCATCTTTAAATATCGCATATGATATCAATGTCGATATTACTGGTAATAAGGTGATATATTGGAGAAAGGCTGGAGCAAACATCAGAGGCACTGGGCAAGGCACTTCACCTCTGTTCCAAAAGGATTTTGCAGGCTCTTCGTCTTAAAGCTCCTGAGGGAAAAGGCCATGAGCGGGGCTGAGCTTATGAACGCAATTGAAGAGCGGACAAACGGCCAGTGGCGCCCCTCGCCAGGCTCTATTTATCCCCTCCTGAAATGGCTGGCCGATAAAGAACTTATTGAGATGGAGAGCATTAGGGCGGGAGAGAAAAAATACTTGCTCACAGACAAAGGCGCTGACTTTCTTGAGGATGCAAGCCGGTTTAAACAAGATATACTTGCAAAGCTTCATGGCCAGCAGAGCATTATCCATGAGATGTTCCATGACACCGAGAGAGATGAGGTTGACAACTTGCTAGAGGAGATCCATTTAACAGCCAACTCTAAAAAAGAGGTCTCAAAAGAGCAGGTTATCGCAATATTATCTGAGGCAAAACACAGGCTTAAGGAGTGTACAAAATGAGTGCTATTGAAACAAATGATTTGACAAAGGAGTTTGATGGGTTAACAGCCGTTAACAGCCTGAATCTCAAGATAGAGGAGGGCGAGCTCTTCGGTCTGCTTGGCCCCAACGGCGCGGGGAAGACCACCATCATCAAGATGCTCTCTACCCTTATCAAACCCTCATCAGGCAGCGGACGGGTGGCCGGATATGATATCCAGGGTGAGCGTGATAAGGTGCGGCAAAGCATCGGCATCGTCTTTCAGGATATAAGCCTTGACACCGAGCTAACAGGCTGGGAGAACCTTGACTTCCACGCCCGCATGTACGGCATGGAAAAAGAGCTTAGAAAAGAGCGTATAGCGGAGGTGCTTAAACTTGTTTCACTAGAGGATAAGGCAGATCAATTCGTAAAATATTATTCAGGCGGTATGCAGCGCAGGCTTGAGATTGCGCGGGGGCTTATGCACTATCCCAAGGTGCTTTTTCTTGATGAGCCCACCCTCGGCCTTGATGCTCAGACACGGCATGTGCTCTGGGACTATATTAAAGAGCTGGCCAGACGGGAGAAGATAACCATTATTCTTACAACACATTATATGGATGAGGCTGATTATCTCTGCGACAGGATCGGGATCGTGGATTACGGCAAGATCGTTGTCCTTGGAACTTCTAAAGAGCTTAAAGAAAAGGTGGGGGAAGATCTTATATCCCTTGAAATAACAGGTAGAGCATCATCTGCAGACTCTGTTTTTGAGGGTTTAGACGGGGTTTTAGCTGTAAACATTCATGACAACACGGTTGATCTCAGCGTTAAAAACGCTGAAAAAAGAATACCCCTTATCATTGAGACATCGAGACGCGCCGGAATCGAGATATCCTCTGTGAACATGAGAAAACCCACTCTTGAAGATGTCTTCCTCCACTATACCGGCAGAACTATTAGAGGTGAAGGTGCAAGCGGGAGGGACATGGCAAAACAGGATATGAGGAATCGACGGCAGCTCTGGGGAGGCAGGAAAAAATGATGAAATTAATAAATCTATCAGCAATCTACACACTCTGGCTCAGAGAGACAAAGAGGTTTCTTAGGGCGAAGAGCAGGGTGATAGGGGCCCTTGGAATGCCCTTGATGTTTCTCGTCTTCATGGGAAAAGGCTTTAGCAAGGCCAGCCTCCCAGGACTCCCGCAGGGCGTGAACTATATAAATTATCTTGCTCCAGGGATCATCGCCATGATACTGCTTTTTGGAAGCATGTTCGCAGGCATCTCGGTGCTTTGGGACAGGCAGTTCGGCTTTCTCAAGGAGGTGATGGTCTCCCCTGTGAGCAGGACATCCATTGTTCTTGGCAGGGTTGCAGGCGGCGTGACAATGGCGCTTTCACAGGCGATGCTCATGCTCATTGCAAGCCTTGTCATGGGGCTTAAGACCACGGTCTTCGGTGTCTTATCCTCCCTAATATTTATGGTGCTTTTATCAGCGGCATTCGTAGGGTTAGGTCTTGCATTCGCTTCGAAGATGGAGGATATGCATGGCTTTCAGATGATCATGAATTTTCTCATGTTCCCATTGTTCTTTCTCTCAGGTGCTCTCTTCCCACTTTCAGAGCTCCCAGTCTGGGTTGAGAAGATCGCGCTTCTCAATCCTATGACCTATGGTGTGGACGCCTTGCGGGCCACGCTTATAGGGGTGTCTGTTAACCCCTTGGCTGTTGACGCGCTGGCACTCATCTTCTTCTGCACTGCCATGGTGGGATTCGGAGCGTATCTATTCGAATCGGTTGAGGTGGACTGAGGTCCTTTTAGAATACTAGGATGGCGCTGCTTTCACTTCCTCTTTTTATCGCTTAATGAGGAGTGGACAACTTCTCCGTCCACACATCTATAAGCTCAAATGACAGGGGGCTTTGAACCGGCCCGGTTGCCAGCGATGCAGCAGAGTCTACTCCCCACAACTCCTTGTGAGCCATATGGTTTGATCAGCATATATTTTATATACCCTGTTAATCGAAGTCCCACCTATGCCAATTCTAGCCGCGTCAACACTTCCCTATCTGACCCTGCCACTCCCGTCTACGTTACAGTGCATAAGTGAGCTTGGTTTTGAGGGTGTGGAGATTTATTTTGAAGGACTGCATAATATGTCGGCAGAAGATGTTTCCGACACACTTTCAACCTATGATTTCAAGGTTTATCTTCACGCACCTTTTTCAGATTTAAACCTGGCAAGCTTTAATGAAACTGTTCTCGCCGAGTCTAAAAAACGGATTAAAAGCGCTCTGGAAACCGCGGCCAGTGCTGGTGCAGTGCTTGCAACTGTGCACTTCGGCAGGTATTCGCCGCTGGGCCTGAGCTACCCTGAATCAGCGGTTGAAAACAACCTCTCAAGCATAGGTGAAATAAACTCTTTTGCAGAGTCGCTGGGACTAAATATTGCCTTTGAAAACTCGCCCAGCGGCTTCGGAGCGATGTGCGGATCCCTTGACGTGCTCAAAGACATCGTTGAAACCACAGGGATAAAAATCACCCT